>JANYIW010000206.1 GCA_025358645.1 Bacteroidales bacterium | reverse complement strand
ACCTTTCCATTCTCTGAGTATTTCTCCCTGACCATAAAAAGAATAAACTTTCAGTCCGCTACGGCTGAAAACCTCAAGGCTTAAGTTCCTTATTGATTTTGACTCAACCCTAAAATTGTCATTGATCCCATCACCGTCAGGAGTAAATACATTTGGAATATGGAGTTCCGAGGGATCAACCCCTATTTTAGGTTCAAGCCGGATTGAATCTGTACAACCCTGCTTACTCTCAACGGTCAGTTTAACTGAGTAATCCCCTGGTTTATAATAGGTATGGGTAAACGGACTGTTAAAAATCCAGAGAGAATCTTCCGTTACTACCCAGGGCAGTGTTTTTTTCCCGTCCATCATTTTATCCCCAAATTCCCATACGTACTTTGAGGTTCCTCTTACCGATTTATCTGTGAAAGTCACCAGGAGTGGAGCTCCTCCTTTATCGGGATCGACAGTGAAATCCGCCTTAACATGAATAGACTGATAAAAGAATGATGATTCGCTTATACAGCCAAAACTATCAGTTACCTTAAGATTATAAGTGACATCAACCAGGGGTGGATCAAAAGTCTGAGGATTCAAGAGGAAATCGGGGTATGGTATGGTAGAGGCCGGATCGGATGACCATAAAAAACTGACTATGTTTGGCAACTTTACGGAATCAGCTTTAGTAATATTCCTATAATAGAATGGGTCAACCGCTGCCTGTCCTTTTAAAGCAACATAATCGCATGTGAAGTTCTGGAGAGCTGCTGATGAAAAAGGTTTATCAATAAAGATCCAGCCCACCAAACTTGTATCATATAAGCCGGCCTTAGATATTTTTACCTCATAACCCCCTTCACTTAAATTAATTATTGATGAGGAAGTAGCTCCGGCGTCAGTCTTAAGAGAATCACTAAAGCTTTTTTTTGCATTATTCCAGGAATACCAGGAGAAATCATAAATCCCTGATCCTCCAGGGCGTAACGCAGATAGAGTTCCCTTTTCTGTTCCAGTTGAACTACAATATATAAATATTGGATCTTTAATTGTCGGAGCAGAAGGATAGGAAGTATAACGTACTGCGCTACTTCCCGGCGCAGCGAGTTGACCTTCACAAATAGCCGGTAACAATAAAATCAGTATCATAAAAAAATAACGCACAGGCAATCAGATCTTTATATTTTAAACGTTTCCTTAATCTTTTTGGTATTCTTTTTTGCAATTATAATAATATTAGAGCAATAATAGGTGTCAACCCAAATGAAATACTTCTTCCATTTCTGCCCACCACTCCCCGGTTTTCCGAGTAGCAACAGGATCCTGCATAGGTTCCATAATTGCCCACCATTCCCGGGTTGTGGGATCCGCAGCCATCAAAGCCATATCCGATTTAAAATCATTCCCGGTATACTCAAAATATGCATATAACACATTGTCCTTATGAAAGATAGAATAATTTTGCATATTACACTTTTTGATCATTTTCAGAACCTCCGGCCAAACGGCAGAATGATATTGTTTGTAGCGTTCAAAATACTCTGGTCTGACACCGATTACCTGTCCAAATCTTCTCATAATATTCTCGATTATCTAATACAATTTACAATTATAATAAAATTGATGGAATTTACGTACATACGTTTCATGCAACGTACCTCCTGTTGATAAAAAATACATTTTTACTTTTCAAAATGGGCCTTACCTCGCATTGTTATTACTAAATTTGCCCGACCTGGTACGCTGTAATTCAATCTAACACATGACAACCATTTATCTGAACGATCTGAATGAATCTCAGAAACAAGCAGTTATCAACACTGAAGGTCCTTCTCTTATAATAGCAGGCGCTGGCGCAGGGAAAACAAGAGTACTCACCTACCGGATAGTGCATCTTCTTCATAAAGGTATTCCGGCTGGAAAGATCCTGGCATTGACTTTCACTAACAAAGCTGCAAAGGAGATGAAGGAGCGTATCACCAGAATCGTAAGCCCCGAAATTGCACGACACCTTTGGATGGGAACCTTTCACTCTGTATTCGCAAAGATTTTAAGGATGGAAGGTGAGATACTTGGATATAAGCCAAGCTTTACAATTTACGATTCTTCTGATTCGAAAAGTCTGATCAGATCTATCATCAAAGAACTCAATCTGGATGATAATATTTACAAACCAGGTGTCATCTCTTCAAGAATATCTACTGCAAAAAATAACCTTGTAACATCTGGCAGGTATGCAGCTGATACTTCAATGCAGGATTATGACAAGTCGAGCCGCATGCCATTGCTTGCCGACATTTACAGAACTTATGCAGCTCGCTGTTTCAAAGCTAATGCAATGGATTTTGACGACTTATTGCTTAATACAAACATCCTCTTCAGAGATTTTCCGGAGATCCTCGCTAAATATCAGCAAAGGTTTAATTATGTACTTGTTGACGAGTATCAGGATACCAACTATTCACAATATCTTATAATAAAGAAGCTTGCCGCAACACATCAGAATATCTGTGTAGTAGGCGACGATGCACAAAGTATTTATTCATTCCGGGGCGCGAGGATTGAGAATATACTTGAGTTTAAAAACGATTATGTTGATTACCAGCTTTTTAAACTTGAACAAAACTACAGATCGACTCAGACAATTGTCAATGCAGCAAATACTATTATTGCAAATAATGAAGGCCAGATCCAGAAAAATGTTTACTCGATGAATGAGGCCGGGGAAAAGATTCAGGTAATACAGGCGATGACCGATTCTGAGGAGGGATTTAATGTAACATCCGATATTTTCAATAAAAAGCTTTCCATTCAGCTGAACTGGTCTGATTTTGCAATTTTGTACAGAACAAATGCGCAGTCAAGGATTTTTGAAGAAACTCTGCGCCGTAAAAATATACCTTATAAAATTTACGGCGGTTTATCGTTTTACGAGAGGAAAGAGATAAAAGATATTCTGTCTTACTTCAGGATGGTTATAAATCCTGAAGATGAGGAAGCTCTTAAGAGATCAATTAACTATCCTAAACGAGGAATAGGCGATACTACAATTCAGAAGATATTTGAACTGGCATCAACTTTTAATATTACACCCTGGAGCATTCTCTCTGATGCAGGAAAATATGGGGAACATTTTAACTCAGGGACAGTCAAAAAGTTATCAATGTATGTTAATGTAATCAAAAACCTCTGTCTGAATTCTGACATCACGGATGCCTTCGTAAAAGCCCGGGAGATTGCACTCGGTTCAGGAATAATGAGAGAACTAAAGGAAGGAAAATCCACTGAAGAGATCAGTCGTTATGAAAACCTTGAAGAATTATTGAATGCAATAAAAGTTTTTACAGAAGCAGCCGAGACTAATGGTGAACCTTCAATATTAGAAGCTTACATGGCTAATGTTGCTTTGCTGACAAATCAGGATACTGAAAATGAAGAGGACAGGAATAAGGTAACTCTCATGACAATGCATTCAGCCAAAGGATTGGAATTCAAGCATGTATACATCGTAGGGATGGAAGATACATTGTTTCCTTCACCTATGTCATCGGGTAGTCCACGCGAGCTTGAAGAAGAGAGACGACTTTTTTATGTTGCAGTTACACGTGCAGAAAAACAAGTAACACTCAGCTATGCTCTTAATCGCTATAAATGGGGTAATCTTGAAAGATGTAGTCCCAGCAGATTCCTTCGGGAGATTGATCAGAAGTTTCTTTGCTATCCCCAAACCGGAGGAAAACCTTTTAAGAATAATAATCAACAGGCAGTCAAACCGGCGTCTCTTCGGGAGGAACCCCATTCTTATGCAAAAAATGACAGGTTTAAAAAGATCACGAAAGCGGACACTTCATCAGCTGTTGCTTTTATTGGCAGCGATTCTTCCCTGTTTACACAAGGTGATGCTGTAGAGCATGAGAGATTTGGAAAAGGAATAATAGTATCTATCGAAGGACGACCACCAAATACTACTGCCACTGTGGAGTTCGAAAAAGAGGGTAGTAAAAAGTTGCTCCTTAGATTTGCGAAGTTGAAAATATTATAAATAAAATTCCTTATTTCTTTCCAGCCTGACCGAAATTTATTTTCATGAATGTAATACCAACTGTAGATATTGAGTGACTAAATTTCTCATTGATCTCTTTAGTCTCCATTTTCATTGTCGGATTATTTTTCTTATCGAATCCTTCCATAGCAAGCATCATTGACCCTTCAAATCCGGGATAGTTATAATAAGTTGGCATCCCGGCTTTACCCCAATACCTTTTATCAGCTGTTAGTTTTACATCTTTTGTCATCCAGACATTTGAATATCCTTCCTTATCACTTTCAACTATCTTATACTCATCACACTTGTAGCCGGCAATAGTACGGGAATTTCCTGTTTTTGTTATTGTTGCCTTTTCCGGTCCAGTCTTTTCAGGTTTAGCCTCTTTTTGGATTTTGGCCTGAGCTACCATTGCTGAATCAGAAGGAAGAGTCGAAATAATACCGGTTTTAGAATCCTTATTCTCTATGAGCATCATGAAGCATCTGTTGTCACCATCAAAAAGAAAGACTGTCGGCACTATTTTACTTCCTTCCTTAGAATCTACAGGGAGCATCTCAATTCCGGCACTCAAAGAGTTGTTGCTGAAGTAGGTATAATAATCTGACTTTATCACATCTTTTTTATCGTATGATTCCATCTGCATGTATATCCTGCCAGTGAAATTATATTCATCATTGTATTTGATATCAATTTTGCCGCCAAACAACCCGCGACCTGTGGCTTTGGTACCCTTTTTTTCCGAAGTTGTGGTCTTATCCGTTTGATTCTGATCGGTTTGTTGTTTTTCTTTTGCTTTATCATTTGCACTTTTATCAACTGCCGAATCAACTTTTTGCTCGATCTTTCTGTCTAGTGCCCTTCTCAAAATCCATCCCTGCGCAGTTGAAACACCTGGTATCATTATTGCAATTAAAAGCAGCAGAAATATTGATTTTGTCTTCATGATTTAAGTTTTTATTTAGTTTACCATTAAAGTTACAAAACCTTAACAAAGGAAAATAGTAGTTTGTTTAAAAAATTCAAAAGAAGTTTAAGTTATTGGCTAAACTGATCGACGGCTGTGTCAATCCGAAACTTAAAAGTTTGGTTGATTAAGGAGCAATGGTTTCAGCCGGCTTCTCCTTCTCTCTCAGTACCGATTCATAAAGTGAGGCAAAGGCACTTTCAATCCACATGATAGCGGGGAAGAT
>JANYIW010000110.1 GCA_025358645.1 Bacteroidales bacterium | reverse complement strand
ACACCTGCCGTACTTAAGAATGAGCCGCCGCGTACAACATGTTCAGTTCCTTCTCCAGGGCCTTTCGGATCGCTCACGATTCCTTCAGGATATGTTGAGTATACATCAGGTTTATACCAGTCGGAACAGAACTCAGCTACGTTTCCCGACATATTCCTTAATCCGTATGGATTTGGTTTTACTCTGTCGGGCGTTTGTGTTTTTGTCGGGCTATTACCTCTGTATATTATATAGGTATTGATTATGGTTGTATCGTTCTTCGAGAGTTTTGCTCTTAGCCCGCTTTTCTCAAACTTCCGCGGATCTCCCGGGAAGAAATAGGGACTCGTCGAACCGCCCCGGCAGGCATATTCCCACTCGGCTTCTGTCGGCAGACGGTAATTCTTACCTGTAACAGAACTTAACCATTTACAATATGTTTCTGCTGCATGAAAAGAAAAAGAAATTGCTGGTCTTTTACCCAATCCCCAACCCTGGTCCGGCTGACCATAAGGAGGAGTAGCTCCGGAAATTGCATCAGTCTCTGAAGACTTTTTGTTTCTAAGCCCTTCTGTATCCGTTGACCGCCCTTCGGCAGCTGTCTGAACATAAAATGCAAGATACTCATCCCAGGTAGCTTCAATTTCAGCCATAAAAAAAGAACTGATCTTGACTTCCCTTACCGGCCCCTCATCTTCTTTTCTTAACGGTTCCGAAGATGGACTTCCCAATTTAAATGTCCCTCCCGGTATTGCAACCATATTAAACGATATGGGGGATTTTGGGATGCGCTCAGTGAAATTTTTAAATTCGTTGACTTTTGCAGGTTCTGTAAAGATCTCTTTAGCTGCTGAAGAGGTATTGCCAAATGTGGAATTGCTTCCATGAGTATATCCCTCAATGAAATGACCAGCATTAAGATGACAGTTTATACAATGGAGTTCGTCAGTCTTTTTTGTCTGAGTGTAATAAAGATGTGCGTCCTCTCCCGCTTTTGTAAGTTTACCGGGGAAAAGATTCTCATGACATTTTATACAACTGCTTTCATAAACATACCCACGGGCAACTTCAAGACGTCTTCTGTCTGCCCAGTTAAATGATGCTGAATCCCTTGTCCACTTGCTCCAAAGATCCCTTAAACCTGTTGTCCCTTTTGCCCATAGATAGCCTTTCCCTTTTGGAGGCAGATGGCAATCAACGCAGCCAATACGATATCCCGATCGCGTATCATAATGTACAGATTTTTTCCACGATGCATCTGCCATCGGATGAATATGACATGACATACAATATTCATTTGTTGATGTCTTATGCAGAGCTTTTCCTCCTCCGAGGATCAGCAATGCCCCTACAATAAGTCCAGGGAAAAACCACAGAATAAATCGCTTCATAAATCAGATTTTGAAGGGTTCAAGATAAATAATTATCTGACATTCCATGCAGGTATTACCTCAGAATTTTAGCATCAGGTTATTTCTGCTTTTATTCGTGGTTTTTTACCCCCTTTCATTTTCCGCCACTACCCTTATACACATCTTAAAAATTGGGACTACTCCGATAAGTCATGTTACCCCTATCCCGATAGCTATCGGGACCCCTAAAGCCTGCCTGCCGCCTGCCTGCCGGTAGGCAGGGTAGGCAGGGAGACTTTTGAAAGTTTTGATTTTTAGCTTTTTCCCTTTAGGGTTAAGGGTAAAAAAAAGCTAAAAATCAAAATAAACTCCCTTTTCGGAGGGGACTCAAAATTTGGACTTAAAAGTTATTTACAAAGTCCTGTAACAACTAGTGGAGATTCCTCACTTCTCTTATAACAGTACTATCAAAAGCAGATCTTCAAAGAGTACTCTTCAAAAATATCTTTTAAAAGTACTCTTATGATTGTTATTGGTAATATGTATTTTTGCATATTATTGTCAAACATGATTTCGATTAAATTTTTTTTCCAGAATAAAAAATATTTTGCTTCAGCTTTTCTGTATTCCTGTTTTAGTCTTATTTTCAGTACCTGGGTAACTTATATTCCTCATATTGCCGAGAAAATCGGAATTACTGAGGGCAGGATCGGCAAGGCTATCTTTTTTTCAGC
>JANYIW010000160.1 GCA_025358645.1 Bacteroidales bacterium | reverse complement strand
TATTCCAACAGGTATTGCGCATTTTCGATTTGAGGAACCATTTCCCCCCAGAAAATTCATAGAAAGAGGTTATAATATTCAGCACTGGTCAGATTTCCCTGACGGAGGGCATTTCCCTGCTATGGAAAAGCCTGAATTACTGGCAGAAGACATTATCAGTTTTTTCAGCAAACTTTTATCTTAATGAGGCACTAACTGCATATTTTGAATATTATATCACATATTTACCTGACAGGTAAAATATTTATTTGCATTTTAACCAATTAGGTGTATATTTGTAAAACATTTAATCATTGAATGTCCAAATAAATGATAAAGAGTTAATTAAACTTTACGAAACAGGGGGTTCAAAAAAACTCAGGCTTCCTGAAACTGTAATTGAAAAATTCTTTTCAACAATTCAGAAGATTGAATCAGCAACCAGTATCCATGATTTTTGGAAAGAAAGTGGACTCAAATTTGAAAAACTACGAGGATTTACGAACCGTTATTCTATGAGGCTTACAGGAAAGTACAGACTCGAAATGGAAATTGAATGGAAAAACAACGATAATACAGTTGGAGAATTTATCATTGTAGTGATCTCATCTCATTATGGAGATTAACAATATTATGGTACAGACGACGCAACTAAGAGCAGCAAAGAAATTTGGTCCGGGGTATTTTATTCAGGAACAGATGGACTTACGTCATTGGATACAGGAAGATCTGGCTGATGTTATTGGGGTATCTGAAAAACATTTAAACAAGATCCTTAAAAACAAGCAGGCCATTACGCTCGAAATTGCAAGATTACTGGGTGAGGTTTTTGATACATCGGTACAATACTGGATTAACATCGATATCGGCTATCGGCTATGGCTTGAACAGGAAAGATCGGAGAAAGAAATTGCAGTAGATTTAAAAGGCAGTATTTATGAAAGGATGCCCGTTAATGATATGATAAAAAAAGGGTGGCTGAATCCTTTTGAAGATTTAGATGACTTAAAAAATCAGGTTCTTGAATTCTGGGGCTGGGAAAAGCTTGATTTTTCAGTTATGGATAAACCTTTACCTTGCCTTGCCAGAAAGTCAGTGGCATTTAATCAATTCAATGATTCGTATGCTCTTACTTGGTACCGGAAAGCCTGCAATGTTGCTGCTGATATGAAGATTAGAAAATATGATCCTGAAAAACTTAATGTTTTATATGAGGATCTTCATTCATATACAATCAAGCCGGATGGTATAAATCTCTTTATCAAAGAGCTTAAACGGGTCGGGGTAATCTTCTTCGTTCTCCCGCACCTGTTAAAAACATATCTCGATGGCGCTGCATTTTATTCAGGCGAAAATCCTGTCATAGTATATACCGGACGGTATCACAGGATTGACAATTTCTGGTTTACGATTGCACATGAAATAGCGCATATTTTAAAACATCTGAATGAAAAAACCCCTTTCATTCTCGATGATCTCAAAAATGGTGTAATTGACAAAATTGAGGAGGAAGCGAATGAACTTGCCTCAAAGCATTTGAATCACAATGAAATCAGTTCGTTTCTCGAACCTTATATCGGATATCTTACTACTACGAAGGTTGAAGAGTGTGCTGAAATATATGAAGTTCATCCTGCAATAATTATTGGAAAACTGGCGCATGATGGAAAGATATCATATACTAATCAGAGGCTATATAATGATAACGTTCATCAATTGATTAATAAAGAATATCAGGAGATCTATAGATGATTGATAGACACCCTGTGCCCTGAGCCCTGTGCTCTGAGCTCTGTGCCTTTTTGTTTCTCGTTTCACCATTGACCCTTTTTACCACGGAGAACACGGATTACCACGGAGATTTCAACGATACGCGGGACAAACATCCCGACTTTTATTAGAATGATATTTATTATCCTTCTGTCTGCACCCAAACAAAAGATTAATCCCAAACCGAAGACTAATCATCCTCGCATTATAAGGCCAGAAATAAGGAGATTGGAAATCCTTTTTAAACCTTAAAATGATATTATCAGTAATAAGATAGAATTGTGCTAATCTGTTTCCCAGGGCGAAACCTGCACCAATCTGATTGAATTTATTGTTCATGATCGTGTAGCTCAATGATGCTGAAACCGGATGGATTGGAGTATAATTCAAGGAAAAAGATAATGAGGGCATAACGTGGAGGTTATAAATTTCTATTCTGGTCATCGCTCCTGCACGTAATTGAGGTAAGAGA
>JANYIW010000157.1 GCA_025358645.1 Bacteroidales bacterium | reverse complement strand
TCCTTTCTCTATCTGGCTGATCCGTGCCGGAGAAACACCAACCTTAAAAGCCAGGTCTTTTTGACTTATACCTGAATTGTTGCGCAGCGTTTTAACGAGCTCCCCGATCCGCCTCCTCTCCTCCCCTGTTATGTTTGTATTAAAAATTCTTTGTGCCATAATATGATTATTCTTCGTGTCCCTGACACTCTTTAGAAAACTGTTTCAATAATAAAAACGGGGTACCGGTCTTTTTATCTTTTTTACGGATTATCCCATTTGCAGACAATTCGCTCCATTTAATTTGAAGGTTATCCGTGTCAACCATGTTAAAACCGCAAGCGCACTCAAAATGAATTTGGATGGGCTTGTATGTTATTGTTCTCATTTCTTCGAGTTTTTAGGTAAATATTCTTGACCTATCGGTCCCGCTTTAATTATTACCTCGGTTCCCTTCGAAACAAAAAATGGTAGTGACCTATAAGTTAAAGTTGTGTTCTCTTTACAAATTCTAACAGCTTCTGATTCTTCAAAGGCTGCTCCAATGGCTTGCTTTTCCTTATCCTGAATGACAAATATTGATTTCATTTTAAAATAATTAAGTTATTTTCTATAAAATGATGCATAAAAAGCACCCATTTTTCGCATAAGCTTTGGGATTTGAGAAATATCTTCCGGGGGCTGGTCGATCCATTCTAGCTTATCAAAGGTCCGATCGACAAACAGAGCTCGAAATTTTGGCGGCCTTAAATGGTGGATCACGTCTCTATGTTCGCTAACCTTTTCTATCTTAAAAACCGGGGCTTTCTTGATATATTCTTTTACCAGCTCATCACTGGGCTGCTTCTGGAAATAATCCTCGGTAGTGTAGCGAAAGAGGTCGCCGCCGCTCTGGAAGATCTGAAATACTTCATCTGTCTGCCGGATTCGGTAAACAGTGGATCTGCTCCGGTCCTCCAGGATCTCAAGGGAGCAGACCTCAAGCATTTTTAACCTATTAACAATTTCAATACCTGGTTGAATGGCAACATTACTAAAAAGCTCATTGAATAGGCTATCAATCTGTTTTAGTCCAAGCAAGTGCCAGTCATTTCTAAAAACCACACCTTTCATTTCTGGTTCCATCATTTCAACAAATTTAAGCTTTTTATCGTCCCATGGTCAAAAACATTAATGGCCAGCCGTTTCTCGATGTTAACGGCTGGCCATCCGGCCGCTTCAGTTTTCTGAAGGAAGGAACAGAACATTATCTGCCAGGTAAATTTTAAAAACGTCAAAATTTTCCTCGTAATCATCTGTTAACGAAACTGTGCTAAAAAGCTGTTTTATAATAGGTACACTATCAAGATACAAAACAACCTTCCACCCTCCGGCGTTCTCTCCCTCTGTTATCCTTTCAAGGGTCCAAATTTGAAACTTTACAGCTTTAACCGCCCGATCACCCTGATAAGATAAAACAGTGTCTAAAAACCAGCACAGGCCGAATTTCTCAGTTATGTGCTTTACTCCATCAGTTAAAAAGAATTTTGAAAAGAGGTCTGAATGTCTGTAATAATTTTCAGATCCCCGGAATCCTGAAAACTCATCGTTTAAGGATCTTCTTTCCGTTTTTTTGCTTTCTATGGTTTCCATTTTTTGTACAGTTATTACGGTGTGACTCACCTTTTAAATTAAATTAAATATTATTTGCCTGGCAAAAATTATCAAAATAGGCATTCTCCTGGGACTCAATAAAAGAACTGGTGTTTTCTGTTTCCTGCTCTGCCTGAAATTTCTTTGAGGATCTGCAGTAAACCTTTTTATTTACCCTGTCATATAAACAGTTTTCGCCTTTTTCGATTGCCCGGCCGGTCTCAGCGCATTTGCTTTTAAATTTTGCATTAATAAAGTTCATAAAATTAAACAGTTTTTACGGTGTGGCTCACCTTTTAAAATTATTATTTGGGAAAAAAGTAAGCGGGGACGGGGCTGCCGCCCCCGCTTTTTTTTATTTGACTACTTCAATTTCTTCTACTTCTTCAACCTCGCTGTGGCTTTCTGATTTTATATTGAAATACGGTACTGCTTCCGGGAACCTGTCAGCTATATAGCTGATAGCCTTGTAAGCCTCTGCGCAAACTTTGAAAGCCAGATTTTCATCCTCTTTCAGGCTCTCTTTCCAGCCCTGCAAATAAGCAGCTGAGTTAATTTTTTGTCTTTCAGGAGCAAAATTATTGCTTGCCATAATGAAAGCGGAGCTGATTTCTGCCACCAGTTCTTCAATTGCATAGGCCTGTTTGTGGTTTTTATAGCTTTCATTAAACTTTTTCATTCTCCCGGTTCTGATATCATGGCCGGTGCTGTGCGAGACTTCGTGTAACAGTGTAGCATAAAAATATTCATTGTTTTTAAATTGCGGTCTGTCAGTTAGCTGAATAAGGTCTTCCATCGGACTATAAAAACAACGATCTGAACCAGGGACCAGGTTAATTTTGCATTCCCAGCCAGTAAGAATTTTTTCACATCCTTCCAGAATTCTTTCAGGATTTGAGTTAATAATTCCCTTATCTTCTGTTTGATTTAACAACCCGCTGTTAATCACTGTTTGCAATCCTTCACCGGTCTGGACGTTTGAAAACTGAGCTACATTAAAAACGTGATGTATTTTAATAAACGGGAGCTTTATAATCTTAGCATCGTTTAGCTGTTTTGTTGTCCAGGTGTTGTATGGGCTTTCAGGAAGA
Source organism: Bacteroidales bacterium (assembly GCA_025358645.1). Taxonomy (GTDB): domain Bacteria; phylum Bacteroidota; class Bacteroidia; order Bacteroidales; family VadinHA17; genus LD21. The sequence continues at coordinate 521 of JANYIW010000157.1, read as the reverse complement.
TTTTTCCTCTGGCCGTTTACCATCTTGTAAAAAGAAAAGCTATAAAAATATACCGGTAAGCCTTCACTTCCTTTGTTAACCAAATAACCAAGGCTTAAGCCCTGTTTAAAAGTCATAAATTGAAGAGTGCTGAAACCTTTAAACATTGAAGCGAAAAGAAGAAAAATAAAGTTTCCGTTTTTGTACTGGTGGCCGGTCTTGTAATTAGTCACGGCTGAATTTTTGTTAACAGGAACAAACCAAGGTTTTTCCCAAGATTCATTTAATTTGCGGTTTAACATCTCGTTAAACATTTCCTGAAGTTGTTCTTTTTTCATTTTGTTAATCAGTTTTTACGGTGTGACTCACCTTTTTTAAAAGTTCCCGTTTTCGGTTTCACGTAGAACATAAAACACTGTATATCTGTCAAATAACTTACTTAAAGATACAGCCGTATACGGTAATATCCAAATATTTGAGCAACTATTTTCAAACTATTTTACATTTATGACGGCATATCTTTAACCAAAAGAATGTTTTCA
>JANYIW010000108.1 GCA_025358645.1 Bacteroidales bacterium | reverse complement strand
GAATTCAATAATGGTTCTCCACTTATTGCAAAACGAATCTCATTTTGTAGCACTTCATTTTTTCCAATCTTTAATTTATCCTCAGTATTATCCTTAATATCTTTAAATGATTCTTCGAATTTTTTCATGGTTTGATTTTTAGTAGTGTATAAAATATCTCATTACAAATGTGACCCAATTGTTTCCGATATCTCTTACAAAACTTTGGATAAAAGTTACATCATTCACACTTTATGGCATAAAAGCGCAAAACCATAGTGTGAATGGGAGAGGTAACTATTTTTTAGGAGACATCAATACCATAACTCCGCCAACTCCCATTACAGCGATCCCTATAAGTGGAGACCAACTGAGATGATGTGGTTTGTTTGCGGAGATTTTAACACTTCCGATATCAACTACTTTTTCCCTGGTAAAAAAGGTAATAGCGGTAAAAATGGTTAATGCTAACCCGAGTATTAGAATAAAGATCCCTATTTTTCTCATAATATATTTTATTAAAATTATTGTTGAAAGATACAAGAAGCTTATGGCAGAACTGTTACACAATTTTTAAAAAAAGTAACATCATTTACATATTTTCAACTATCCGGGTCAAAGCAGTAAAACAAAAAAAGGTCCTGCTTAACACAGGACCTTTAACAATAAATGTCTTATATAATATTCAAATTACACCAGTTTAACATTTACGGCATTTAATCCTTTTTTACCTTCCTGAAGATCAAAAGTCACTTCATCATTTTCTTTGATCTCATCATTCAGACCCGATACATGCACAAAGTATTCTTTCTCTGATGCACCGTCCTTAATAAAACCAAATCCTTTGGAATTATTAAAAAATTTTACTGTTCCTGTACTCATAATTATAATTTTAATATTTGGCAAAATACACATTACTATTTTTATAAAGCTCTTATTTTCAATAAATCGTATTTTTATTCGTGACATTCATATTTTTTATTCCGGATACATCCTTCGCAGTCAATTAAAATTTAACCTTTTTATAAAAAATTCTCTTGGTAATTTCAGCTGCAAGAATGTAAAGTACCACAATCATCAGTAATAGCAAATATGTTGAAAGTGTCAGCGGGCTGAATCCAAAGACATTTCCAAGTGGGGTGAATGGGAAAACTAAAGTAATAACAGCAATCGATAATGTTGCTATTAACAGATATTTCCCTGGTCTGCTCCTGAAAAATGGTTTTCTGCTCCGTATAACCAGTACAATCATTGATGCCGAGATAACAGATTCGAGAAACCATCCTGTTCTGAACTGACCCTCATTTGCATGAAGCACAAGTAAAAGCAGACCAAATGTAAGATAATCAAAAACTGAACTGACAAGTCCGAATGTAATCATAAACTTGCGGATAGCCTTAATATCCCAGCGCCGCGGATAGTCAATCATTTGCTCGTCCACATTGTCTGTTGCAATCGTCATTTCAGGGAAGTCTGTCAACAGATTGGTAAGTAGTATCTGTTTGGGCAGCAGTGGAAGAAAAGGGATAAAAAGTGATACTCCGGCCATACTGAACATATTACCGAAATTAGCGCTTGTGGCCATAAAGACGTATTTAAGCGTATTGGCAAATGTGGTTCGTCCTTCTCTCACGCCCTCAACCAGAACTCCAAGATCTTTTTCGAGCAACACAATATCAGCTGCGTCTTTGGCAACATCTGCTGCAGTATCCACCGAGATCCCTACGTCGGCGGCATGAAGGGCTGAAGCATCATTTATGCCGTCGCCCATGTATCCCACGACGTTTCCGGCCTTTCGTAACGCAATAATAATCCGTTCTTTCTGGTTGGGCTCTATTTCGGCAAAAACATCCACTGAACCCACGCTGGCAAGCAGAGCGCTGTCGCTCATTTGCCGAAGCTCAGGGCCGCTGATTATTTTAGAATCCAATCCCATTTTTTTGCTGATACTGGCTGCAACCAGATGATTGTCTCCGGTAATTATTTTAAGAGAGACGCCCAGATTTTTCAGCCTGGTAATGGTGTCGGTAATATTTGGTTTTGGCGGGTCAAAAAGGGTGAGGAAACCTAAAAACGTCATATCCTTTTCATCACTTTTGTTAATAAGCGATTCCGTGGGCAAATTCCTGTATGCAATTCCTAAAGTGCGAAAACCCAGGTTGCTGAATTCTTCGAAGTGCTTTTGAATAGTATCTTTCATCGAGGCGATATCAACTATATTTCCATCTTTAATTTCAACAGATGAACACACTTCGAGGATATTGGTCAATGCTCCTTTCGTTAAAAGCAGATGAGTATTCTTCTGTATGACAGATATACTCAGGCGTTTTCGCAAAAAATCATAAGGAATTTCATCTTGTTTCCGGTATTCCGATAAGTCAATCTTACGATAGTTAAGGATAGCTGCATCGATGGGATTAGTAAAGCCGGTTTCATAAAAAGCATTAAGATAAGCAAACAAAAAAACTTTTTCACTCACCTCTCCATTCACATCTATTGCCGATTGTACCTGCACAGTTCCTTCGGTAAGAGTCCCGGTTTTATCAGAGCATATAACATTCATGCTTCCGAAGTTTTCTATGGAAGCAAGCCTTTTAACTATCACCTTCTTCTCTGCCATTTTTTTTGCACCATGTGCGAGGTTGATACTGATAATTGCGGGTAATAGCTGTGGAGTTAATCCGACTGCCAGCGCCAGCGAGAAAAGAAACGATTCAAGGACAGGCCTGTGTAAATAAACGTTAATGGCAAATATAATGACTACTAAAAACAATGTAACCTCTCCAAGAAAATAGCCGAATTTTCGTATCCCATGTTCAAATTCAGTTTCCGGAGCTTTTAGTTTAAGCCGTTCCGAAACCTTTCCAAACTCAGTATTTTTACCAGTAAGTGTAACCAAAACTTTTGAACTTCCGCTTACTATATGGGTTCCCATCCAGACAGCGTTTGTTCGTTTGGCGAGGGGAGTATCGGCATTTAAAACCGAAACATTTTTTTCAACCGGATATGTTTCACCCGTAAGCATGGCTTCATCAACAAAGAGATCTTTCGATTCAAGAATCAGACAGTCCCCGGGAACAATGTCACCGGCATTGAGCATTACAATATCGCCCGGAACAATATCTTCAACATGAATTTCCTTCTGATTCCCATCGCGAAATACTGAAGCTGTGATCTGGACTATAGCGAGTAATTTCTCTACGGCATTGGAAGCGCTGTGTTCCTGCCAAAAACCCAGGAGACCGCTTATAAGAACAATGGTAAGAATGATTGAAGCATCAATTATATTATGCAAAAACAATGACAATCCTGTCGCAAATAACAGAATAAGAATTATCGGGCTTTTAAACTGGGCAAAAAGAAGTGTGAGTACATCTGATCGTTTTTGGGGTTTCAAACGATTTCCTCCATAAATTGCAAGATTCTTTTTTGCATCTTCAGTGGTAAGTCCAGCAGTTGTTGTCCCCAGATTGCTAAGCAATTCTGTTGCGGGAATACTCCAGAAATTTTCCATTACTTGAAGGATTTTCTGATTACTTTGTGAATTTGGTTTCCTGTCTCACGATGATGCCTTTTTAAAATTCTGTTTCATAAATACGAAGTTTGTTTCTGAGAGAAATAATTTCATCCTGCATAGAATTCATACGCTTTAATAAATAATTGATGGTCTCGATACCCTCCAGGTTAATATCGAAATCATAATATAACCGAATAATTTTCTCTAACTGCAGCAGCTGGTTTGGATCAATATATCCTGCATCTTTAATTGTAGTAATTTCTATTAATCCGGTTTGTTGCAATGAACTGATAAATGAGATCTCTATTTTATGGTTGGCACAAAACTCATCGACAGCTATCAAATAATTTGATTCCATAGTTTGTGATTTAGAGATTATAATTCCGATAATTGAGTAAATAAATTTTTTTGTTTTTCAGTTAAATTTGTCGGAATTTTAACTGAATATGTTATAAGCAGATTACCAAATTGCCCTTCATTCTTATAGACAGGAAATCCTTTATCCTTTAATTTTACTTTTGTCCCGTTCTGTGTTTCTGGTTTCACTTTTAATTTTACTTTTCCATCCAATGTCTCAATTGTGATTTCACCGCCAAGAACTGCCGTGTACAAATCCAGATTAACCGAGGTATATAAATCATTACCTGAACGTTTAAATCCTGGATGATTATCTATTGAAAATGAGATATACAAATCGCCATTCGGTCCTCCATTTACTCCCTGTCCGCCATGTCCTGATATTTTTATTGTCTGTCCGTTTTCAATTCCGGCGGGGATAGTAATTCTGATTTTATTTCCATTAACAGTTAAGGTTTGCTTGTGCGTTTTATAAGCATCGATTAGTTCAAGTTGTAATTCTGCATTGAAATCTTCCCCTCTGAACTTTACTTGTCTGCTTCTGCCTGAGCTGGCTGCTCCGCCAAACATCGATTCAAAAAAATCCGAAAAATCACCTTGAGATTGTGATCCGGTATATCTTGCTCCCCTGGAATCTGAAGATTGCTGCTGATACTGTTTTTGTTTTTCAAACTGATCGGAGTGTTGCCAATCCTTTCCATACTGGTCATACTTTTTACGCTTCTCAGGATCACTTAATACTTCATTAGCTTCATTGATCTGTTGAAAATTCTTTTTCGCATCTTTATCATTAGGATTTAAATCGGGGTGAAACTTCCTTGCCAGCTTACGAAAAGCATTTTTTATCTCTTTAGTTGTTGCTGTTTTGTCTATCCCCAATAATTTATAATAATCTACGAAATCCATGTATTTATAGAATTTTTTAAAAGATTTATATTGATCAGATATTTAAAAAGCGGATAATTGGCATATAGTATGCATTAGCAGATTAAAGAGAACAGAAGAATTTACCCTTCAGTGGAAAATTATTTCTCTTAAAGCAGTTCAAAATGAAACATACACCTTTAAAAACCCGGGTACATATTTTTTAAACATGTATATCCTTGAGGAAACTGAAAATCCCGAATACCTTGAGAAGCCAAACAATTACAACAATCACAACAACGACGTTGAAAATGTTTTTGATTTTGTGATCCATCGGAATATAATTATTGACAAGCCAGAGAAGAATACCTGCAACAATTAATACAATTAGAATAGTTAATAATGGCATAATATTTATTTATTAGTTTAATATCAAAAGTAGTCAGTTTACATCCTTCAAGCATTACATAACTATTAGAAAGAGTTACATTATTCACGTATTCTATAGAGCGCCTCTCAGTTCAGTATTACGTCAACCGATGCAACAAACTTCTTAAGTTGGTCGTTAAATTCCTCAGGATTCTCAATGTTGGATAAATGACCAGCATGCTCTATAATTTTAAGTGAAGAATCATTAATTTTTTCATGCATCAATTGTGCTGCTGCAGGAGGTGTTATTTTATCTTCTTTCCCGACCATAATTAGCACCGGGACATTTATATCCTTCAGTTTGCTGCAAGTTTCTTTACGTACAGATAAGGCACGAAGCGTATTACAGAGCGATTTTTCAGAAGTTTTCACTATCATCTCCCTTACTGAAGCAATTTCTTCTACTCTTTCAGCAATCGACTCAGGGGCGAAAAACAATTTTATACTCTCATCGGCATATTTTTCAACTCCGTATTTTCTGATGTTTTCAATTGTTTTCATCCGTTTTTCTTTTGCTTCAGCTGTATCTGCTATACAATGGGTATCGCTCAATATTAGCGCATTAAAGCGTCCTGCATTATTTTCAATAGCATTTAAAGCAATGTATCCACCCATAGATAAGCCACACAGGAATGTTTTATCAATCTTTAAAGCATCCAGCAGGGAGAGCAGGTCTTTTACAAAAAGCTCAATAGTGAAATCCTCATTTCCGGTATCAGAATTACCAAAACCTCGAATGTCATAAGTAATTACACGGTAAGAATCCAGGAGTGATTCTACCTGCAGATTCCACATAGACTTATTAAAAGGAAAGCCGTGAATGAAAATAATAACAGGAGCTCCATACTTACTGTTATCGGTGTAACTTACAATATGATTATTTACTGTTATGCTGAAACTGTTCATGCTCCGGGTTTAAATATGATTATCCTGAGATTCACTAAAAAATTATGTTTGGTGGCTGGTGTTCCTTAAGAAACATGGAACGTGCCACCAAACAAAAATTCACAGGTACCGCAGACCTATGATCCGCTGGCACCAAACTTTATTTCTTTACTACCAGATCCATACCGCATTTAGGGCATTTACCTGGTTTGTCAGATGTTACATCAGGATGCATTGTACAAGTGTAGCTTGCAAGAACTGCATCAGATTTTTTTCCTTCTTTTCCTTCTTTTCCAGCTTTGGCAGAAGTCTTTACAAGATCCATTCCGCACTGTGGACATTTACCGGGTTTATCAAGTTTAACATCGGGATGCATAGTACAGGTATAATATACCGAATCCTTTTGCTGCTCCATGTTTGTCTTTCCCATCTGTTTTTTCACAGTTTTTGTAGTGTCTTGTGCAAAAACCATTGTACCGCTTAATATCAAAGCGAATAGTGTTGTTAGAATTTTTGTTTTCATCTTATTTAATTATTAAATTTACCTTCAGTTCCACTGTTGCCTGGCCTTCAGGTTTGCTATTGCCTGAGTTTGTTGATTTTCAAGAAGCAAAGATCAGCCCTTTAATATCGGGTTGTGTTATATCTTTTCCAGAAAAGATTACATTATTTCATTAATTAACAAAATTCAACCAGATATGTTTCTTCAATGTGTAAATCATGTAACTTGTTTTCAAAATTGTGTAATACTTTCACTATTAGACTTTTTGATCTTTGTAAAGTTTATTTAAGTTCTGTTTAAAATGAAACCATTAAAAAAAATTATAATAACCATAATCAGCTCCATTATAATCATTGTAGTGGTTATGACTTTAATTTTAACGGCAGCTACAACTTATTTAATTACAAAGTATGTCAGGAAATATACAGGACGACAAGCTACAATGGATTGGGCTTACGTAAACCCTTTAACGGGTTCCATTCAACTAAGCAACATTAAAATTTACGAATTGAAGAGCGACAGCATCTTCTTTGCGTCTGATGGTATCAGTGCTAACATTGCCATGCTTAAATTACTATCCAAAAACTATGAAATAAGAAAGTTAACAATAACCCATCCCCGGGGAACAATAATTCAAAATGAGAAAAACTTTAATTTTAACGACCTGATTGATAAATTTTCTTCAAAAGATAATTCCGATACAACCAAAGCGCCAGCTCGTTTCAGTATTCTGAATATAGAAATAAATGACGGGGAATTTTATTATCGGGAACAACAGATTCCTATAAACTATTTTATTAAAAAAGTAAATATTATAAGTAGCGGAAAACGTTGGGATACAGATACTGTTAACGTCAGGTTTTCCTTTTTACCGGGCATAGGAACCGGTGAAATAAATGGTGATTTCACAATTAATATTAAAAGCAGGGAGTACAGAGCTGCTCTTTCAGCACATAAATTCGATTTAAATATTATTGAACAATATCTCAAAGACTTAACGAGCTATGGAAGTTTCTCGGCTAATATTGATGCCGATCTAAAAGCAAAGGGTAATCTTAACAGTGTGGAAGATGTTACTACCAGTGGATTACTTGCAATTAATGATTTTCATTTTGGGAAAAATCCTAAAGATGATTATGTCTCCTTTGACAAACTTGTATTAGCTATAAGGGATATGAGCCCGAAGAAAAATATTTATTTTTACGATTCAATTTTGCTCAGCCATCCTTATTTTAAATATGAGCGTTACGATTATCTTGATAATATTCAAACCATATTTGGGAAAAATGGAGAAAACCTTACAGTTATCAAATCTGATCCCTCAAGATTTAACCTTATACTGAAAATAGCCGATTATATAAAAGAGCTATCAAAGAATTTTTTTAGAAGCGATTATAAAATTAACCGGCTTAGGATCCTCAGGGGAGAAATTAAATACAATGACTTTTCTCTAAGTGAAAAATTCGCTATAAAATTATATCCTTTAAATGTTATTGCCGATTCTATTGAGAAAAGTCACAGTAGGGTAACTGTTTCTTTAAAATCACTCATTAAACCATTTGGAAATGTGTCAATAGCAGTTAGTATTAATCCTAAGGACAGTTCCGATTTTGATATGAATTATCATTTTCAAAAACTACCTGTCTCTATGTTTAATCCCTACATTATTTCATTTACATCTTTTCCTTTGGACAGGGGAACCCTTGAATTTAATGGTATCTGGAAGGTGAGAAAAGGAATGATACAAAGTATGAATCATTTGGTTATTGTTGACCCCCGGGTAACCAAACGAATAAGAAATAAAGATACAAAATGGCTTCCGGCGCCACTTATAATGACTTTTATTCGTGAGCGTGGAAATGTGATTGATTACGAAATTCCAATTACAGGTAATCTAAAGAATCCGAAATTTCATCTGTCTGATGTAATATTCAATCTACTTGGGAATATTTTTATAAAACCACCAACCACTCCTTATGGACTCCAGGTAAAAAATGTTGAAACTGAAATTGAAAAATCGATTACCTTGAAGTGGGCGACCCGGCAAACCACTCTTTTGCCAAGTCAGGAAAAGTTTATTGAAAAAATAGGAGATTTCCTTTTAAAAAATCCTGAAGCTTCTATTACTGTATCTCCGCAACAATATTCAATAAAGGAAAAAGAATATATATTGTTTTTTGAAGCAAAGAAAAAGTATCTCCTGGCGATAAATAATAAAAATGCAAGAACATTCAATATCGATGATTCGGTAAAGGTCGATAAAATGTCTGTAAAGGATTCTTTGTTTGTTTCCTATTTAAATAGCCACTTGAAAGACTCTCTGATATTTACCATACAGGGGAAATGTGCCGGTCTTATTGACTCTTCTTTTATTAATACCAAATTCTATCAGTTAATTAAGGCAAGGGAAAACGCATTTATTTTCTATTTTAAGAAGAGGGGAGTGGATAAACAGGTGAAAATATTAAAAGGTGAAAATGTTATTCCATACAACGGTTTTTCATTCTATAAAATAGAGTACAAAGGAGAATTTCCGGAATTTTTACTTAAGGCATACCAACAGATGAATGAATTAAATAATGAAGCGCCAAGAAAGAAATTTAAACTGGAACGAAAGTCAGTTAATAAAAAATCACTTGTTCGTGGAATGCAGGACACACTCTATTTGTCACTGAGATAATTCTAAAAATAGTATCCATCAGGCTGAAACCTGTTTATCAGCATTATTTTAAAGCGATACATGGTTTCTCAGTTTAATCATCTTATATATTTCGAACCAGATTATGGTTGTTAATCCGGCAGAACTACAGATGATGATATTGATCAGAGAGAGTCTGTGAAACTGAAAAAGGTTTAGAAAAAACGGGATATTCAAAATCATTATCAGGAAGAAAACTGCACCACCGGTTACCCATAATACAGCTTTATTGGGTGTAGCAATAATCTTAAATATATTGTTGGTCCATGACCTGTTTGTTAATATAACAGCAATATTAGAAACAATCAGCGTTATGAATGACATTGCCCGAACTTCATCAGCTTCATACCCCAGGTGTAAACCAACAAGATAAACGGTAAGAGTAATTATAAGAATCCCTAATCCCTGCATACAACTGAATAAGATTTTTCCCCCTCCAAAAAAGCGTTCATCTATACCTTTAGGAGGTCGGTTCATTATGTTTAATTCTTCTTTTTCAGCTTCAAATATAATGGAACATGCCGGGTCAATAATTAATTCGAGGAAAACAATATGGACGGGCCATAAAATCAGAGGGAAATTACCAAGTAAGATAGGAATTAGCGATAATCCCGCTATTGGTACATGAATTGCAAAAGTATATCCAAATGCTTTTTGCAGGTTATCAAATATTCGTCTTCCCATTTTTATGGCTCCTACAATTGATGAAAAATTATCATCCATTAGTACAAGCGATGAAGCTTCCCTTGCGACGTCAGTTCCCTTCTGCCCCATGGCAATTCCAATATTGGCCGATTTAAGTGCAGGGGCATCATTGATACCATCTCCTGTCATTGCAACAATCTCTTTGTTTCTTTTTAAGGCATTTACGATTTTAAGCTTTTGTTCCGGGACCACCCTCGCAAAAACATTGATTCCTTTTATTTTTTCGGACAATTCATCCTCTGTCATTAGCTGTAATTCTTTTCCTGTAATGCATCTGTCGGGATTTTCAAGACCTATTTCCGAGGCTATATGTTTTGCAGTTACCGGGTAATCTCCGGTAATCATTATTACCCTGATTCCGGCTTTATAGCATTCACTAACAGATTGTTTAACATTATCGCGAATTGGATCGGACAGTCCTATTAAACCAATAAAATCAAATGTAAAATCATGCTGAATCTCTGGCAAGCCTTCTTCATTGATCTTAGCTTTTGCCACGCCAATAACTCTTAACCCGTCGGCTGCTAATTTTTCAACAGCGAGCGACAGTCTGGTTCTGCTTTTTTCATCAAGGTGACACAAGTCAAATATGGCTTCCGGAGCTCCTTTTGTAGCAATAATTTTTTCCCGGGTTCCTTTAAAAGAAAAAACGCGTGACATGGCAAGCAACTGTTTTGAGAGTGGATATTCTCTGACCATTTCCCAATTCTTATGGATATGTTCAGTCCCCTTCAGATACAAATCTCCTACACTGATGATTGCCTTTTCCATTGGATCAAAAGGATTAGTTTGACTGGAGAGAATACCGTACTCAATTATTTCATGAAATTCTGAATTGAAATTTTCAGTCTTTGTAACAATCAGAAAATTATTCCCATTATAAAGACTTGTAACTGTCATTTTATTTTCGGTAAGCGTTCCGGTTTTGTCTGTACATAAAACTGTTGCCGTACCAAGCGTTTCTATAGCCGAAGGTTTTCGTGTTAAAACTCTTTTTTTTGATATCCGCCAGGCCCCAACGGCCATAAAAACGGTGAGGATTACCGGAAATTCTTCAGGTAATATGGCCATTGCAAGTGTTATTCCGGCAAGGAAACCATTGATCAGACTTCCACGGGTGAATGTATAGACAACGATTACCAGTATACAAAGGACCGCGGCGATAATAGTTAGCGTTTTCACCAGGGATCCCATTTCCTGTTTTAGTCTTGTGGGTTCTTCTTTTACACCCTCCAGCGCTTTGCCAATTTTCCCGATTTCGGTATTAATTCCAGTGCCGGTTACCATTGCAATACCGTTTCCCTGAACAATCATCGAGCCGGAATAGACGAAGGGCAAATCATCGCCTCCGGGCTGAATGTTCTTTTCAGCGCCATCCCAATCGTTTTTTCTGACAGCTGCCGATTCACCTGTAAGTAAGGATTCATCAGCTTGTAAACTAACTGAGTGCAACACGGTAGCATCGGCCGGAACCCTGTCTCCCTCCTGCAATACAATTATGTCATCGGTTACCACTTCAATACCGGCAATTCTCGTTTCTACCCCATCCCTGATTACCAATGCCCTGGGACTTGCCATATCCTTTAAAGCATCGAGGGCTTTTTCAGTCTTCTTTTCCTGAAAGAATTCGATACCCATTATTACGAACACAAAACCCAGAAGCATCAAACCTTCCCGTATATTACCCAAAACCAAATACAGAGTGCCGCAAGCGACCAAAAGTATAAACATTGGTTCTTTTACAACACCAAAGGCAATGGAAAAAAAGTTTTTAGGTTTGGAAGACGGAAGGTTATTATATCCTTCGGTACGTAACTTTTCTTTTGCCTGACTCGCTGTTAATCCTCTATTCTTTTCGAGGGTAATGGTTAAGTTCAAGCTAATTCTGTTTTTTAGTCGGTATAATAAATAGGGGTATGGTTGAATGACGTAAAACTTTCTCGGTAACACTTCCCATGACTACATTTTCTAACCATTTCCGGCTGTGGGAGCCTAATATAATAATATCGGCATGGTATTCTTTTGCAGCCTTCAGTATTGATTCTGCAAAATCTCCTTCTTTTATCAGCGTCTGGATGGATTTATCACCCAGATGGTGCCTCGATTTATCAAGAAAATGCAAAGCAGCCTGTTTAAGTCCATCAATACTATCTAATTGCATCTGACCTGTTTCCTGGAAGCCATTAAACCCCATTATAGGAGAATATTCTGTTGAAGAATAATACACAGGATCCGATATTACATGCAGCAATATAATTTCGGCATTCATTGCCTTTGCCAATGCATATCCGACTTCTGCTACTTTTTGTGCAGTTGGATTATAATCCAGGGCTATTAATACTTTTTTCACTTTATCTGTTTTCATAATTACTTTGATTTAATCGTGAATTAACTTAATTTTTGGCAAGGAATATTTTTTCTAACAGAGATACAGGCAGACAAACGAAGTGTGGTCTGATAACTAGCAGTTCAAATGTTTTAAATAAAAATAAAAGGCTGATTTTTCAATCGGCCTTTTACAAAGTTGACTTGACTTGCTGATTGTTCTTATTATAAGATTTTGAAATCTTTCAATTCTTTTGCAAGCTGATCCAAATCACGATTAAGTCTTGTCTTAAAAGTCGTAAATTGAGTTTGTCCTAAAACTTTATAATCAGCTAATTCCTTTTTAAGGTTGTTATTCTTGGTTTCCAGGAGACTTAACTTTTTTTGGTCAGTTGCCTTTTCCTTTGAATTACTTTTCGTAATTGAAACTCTCAGGGCAGCAATACTTTTCTCATTGTTTTTGAATTTAACTTCAGCTTCTTTCGTAAGTTTTTGATAATCCGAAACGGAATCCTTCTGAGCTATCTTTAAATCCTTCTTTGCTACTACAACATCTTTTCTTTCTTCCTTCAGGTTTTCTCTGGCTTTCTCTGATTTTTTATCAGGCACCTGTCCGAATGAAGTTGATACTGTTCCTGCTAAAAATGCTACTACAGCCAGGGATAAAACTAATTTTTTCATTTGATTTAATTTTAATGAAAATAATGAAATTAATAATATAGCAGCAAAGATCCGACTCTTTATAGTGAGAAGGGTTACATAATTCATGCAATAAATTACATTATTCACATATTTTGGTTTACTGAATTTTATAATTGGAACTTTTCAGTTGATAATACTACTTGTGTACCCGGATACTGAATACCTGCATCATCTTCAGCTGTTATAAATACTTTGACTGGTTTATCGGAAGATACTGTCTTAAAAGATCCTTTAAGTTTTTTTGAAAAGATCCCACTTGTACTTTTTATCTGTCCAATATTTTTCGTTATTTCCCGATCTGTAACCATCCAGACTACATAGATCAGTTTTGGTGGTTGCAGTCTTTTGGAATCAGCTAAATTTGCCAGCGTTATACTAATGACATAATTCTTGTTATTGTCATTCTTTACCTTTACAGAACCTTGTGCTGCCGGAACAACAGATGAAGTCAAAAACTTAACATTTGTTGCACATGAATTAAACGAAAAAACAATCAACATTGTAAAAATAACTAAAAGAATATTTTTCTTTAAGTTGTTCAATCTAATGGTTTTCATTTTGTTAATTTTTTATTAAGTAAAAAAATATTTTTTAGGAAATGGTATAATAATTTTTCCTGTTACAAAGTTGATTTGAATAATTCCGGAATGTGTTACATAATTTCCGAAAAGAGTTACAACATTAACATATTGAAATGTACGTGACAAGGGTTGATTCAAATATTCTTTTAGCTATCTATATACCACTGGTGCCGGTTTCCCGAATTGGAAATCTCTGAAACCAAAATCAGTTGTGCTGAATGAGTTAGTTTTAATAATATTGTAACCATTACCAGGTATGACAGGATAAAATGAAATGGATATCTGAAATGTATTAAAAACCAGGTTATCATTTTTTATTAAAACGCCAAAACCTATCTGTGAATACAGTTTCCGGTTTTTAAATCCTGTTATTGCATCACCCAGCATGCCAAGAGAACAAACAAGAAATGGACCAAAATGAAATCCGATTATATTCCATGGTGCATAAGATTGTGTTTGCAACATAAATAACAGTCGGTTGGCACCTGACAATCCTGTGCTGTTAAATCCCTCAATACCATAACCACTATTAAGAGTCAAACTATCGTAAGAGAACCTGTTTATGCCAATTGTTACCTGTGGTTTTGCAAATTGTCTGAATTTCCATTTACCAATTTCAAATAATCCCGTAAAATAATTTATACTGGCACTAATAACACCCTGTTCAGCGTGAGATGCGTGAAAGAAACTACCATATTCAATGTTCGTACTCAGGTAGCCCCATTGATTATAGTTACCTATGGAAAATCGCATCCCCAAATACGGCCTCCAGAAATTATTTCTTAACTGATAACCTCCTGTCAGTACAAAAACCTTTCCGACTGGGACATCTTCGATTGTACCATATTTAAAAATATATGTATCCTGAACATATTTATTTGTAGAAAATCCAATTCCTGCTAAATAAAAGTCCTGACTGGAATAAATATGTAACGGGTCCTTAATGTCAGTTGGTTTTTCATTATATCTTACACGCAAATAACGTATAGTAAAGATTAAATTGGTTGCCAGCTCTGCTTCTTCAGAGCCTGTGAATATCTGTATTGCCTTTCCTGCCCAAAAATCCTGGGTTCTAAGCTTATAATTCAAAGGAAGATATAACAGATTCAAATACTTTAATGAATCTTTTTTAACCTGAGAAGAAAGAGCAATACCTGCAGCCCATTTTGCATACGGAGAATAAAACGGACGGTCAAATGCCAGGCTCTTTCTGATATTTCCATATCCGTCAATTCCAAAGTGTAATTTTGAGTTAATATAAGTGGTCTTTATATTAGGGATGAAATAATTTGTATTAAATGCACTTATCGCATTAGAAATATCTCTTGAAAAAACATTTTGAAACTCATGACCGGATCCCAGAAAGTTTTTATCTGTTATGCCAAAATTGATATGTGTAGGTGAAACAGATCCTGTCGCAGATATACTCCAGATGTCCATTTCGCGAATAAAAATATCTACTGAATCCTTTTTTACTCCTGATGAAACTACATAAAAAAAGACATCATGCACAAATTTCTGATTACGGATTAAGCGCTCTGACTCTTTTACATAATATGAATTAAACGGTTCATTTTCACTGATGAGCAACAGGCTTCGGATCGCGATAATCCGTGTTTTAATATGCAAATCATTCCCGATCTTAGTCAATTTATTTTGTGATACCGCAGAAGTGTCAGTGACTGAGTAATTGAAAGGATCAAGGGTAACAATATTAATTTTCCGGATTATCTTACCCTGAAATGTGCTGTATGGTTTCTGGATAAGTTTTTTATAAACTTTCTTTTTGACAAGGGGGGTTGATATTCTGGAAATCGGTTTGAAAATTAACCCGTAAATGAAAGTATTAAACTTGTTTCGTTTCGAAATGGATTCGATATCCTTATAAATTTTAGTTGTATCCTTTTTGACAGGTGTTTCTTGTGCAAATGCAAAAGCACTTATAAAAACTGAAATAAAAAACAGTATGAAAGTTTTTTTGGACCACATTTGTGTTTCTCATTTTTAAATGCTTTATCAAAAAAATTATTTTTTCTTTTTCTCAATTTCTTTTTGCTTCTCTACCTTTTTTCCCACAGAATCCAGTTTGATTTTTTCAGCTGCTTTAAATTTCCTTTTAAAATAACCTCTGAACAGGAAATTTTCTTTGGCTGCATTCATGTTTTCATCAAGTCCTTTGCTGCTCTTTTTAAGATTCACAATAGTCTGATTAATATTTTCTGCAATTGTCGAATCCTGTATAAATCTCCCAAGTGTTCCACTTCCACTGTTTACTTTAGTCATTATCGAAGCCAACTGAAATGAAATAATTGCAGCATTATCTGCTGTTACCTGCAGACTTGCCATAATGGCATCCGGTTCAACCGGTTCTTTTGATGCAATTTGCTGCCCATCCTTTGCTGAACCAGCATTAGAACTGCCTTGGGTAATAATTAAAATACGGTCTCCGATTAGTCCGGCAGAACCTATAGCTGCTTCACAATCTGATTTAATAAACTTCTGAACATTTTTTTGAATCAGCATATCTACCTGAACGGTGGAATCATTAATTATTTTGATGTTATCAACAGTACCAACATTGATTCCGGAAAAACGGATATTATTTCCAACCTGTAATCCGCTCACATTATAAAATGTTGTAGTAAGTTCATAGACAGGAACAAATAGATTTTTTTGTCTTCCTATAATAAATATAGCAACAACAAGAATTATCAGTCCGCCTGAAATAAACAATCCTAACCGTACTTTGAATTTAGTTGTGTTACTTTCCATAATAAATGATTATTTAAAGAATGATTTGATCAGTTCGTCATCAGACTTTTCAAACAATGCTAATTCTCCTTCCTTATAAACCTCACCATTATGCAACATAATAATGCGATTGGCTGTATTGCGGGCACATTCAATATCATGTGTTATGATGAGGGAAGAAGTTTTATATTTTTTCTGAACATCATTGATAAGTGAACTAATTTCATCTGAAGTAGCAGGGTCGAGCCCTGTTGTAGGTTCATCGTACAAAACTATTTCAGGGTCAACAACTATTGTCCGTGCCAGACTTATTCTTTTACGCATTCCTCCTGAAAGCTGTGAAGGCATTTTATCAATGGCATCAGATAAGCCAACATTTTCTAAAACTTCTTTTACTTTTTCGTCAATCTCTTTTTGATTAAGATTCTTTTTTATTCTTCGTAAAGGAAATTCAAGATTTTGCCTTACAGTCATAGAATCATAAAGTGCACCACTTTGAAAGAGAAACCCTATTTTCTTTCTCAATTCTCCTAAACCATCACTATTTAATTCACTCACATCTTCTCCGAGCACGTTGATTGAACCGGAATCAGGATTAAACAGACGAACAATACATTTTATAAGGACAGATTTTCCTGAGCCTGATTTTCCAAGTACTGCCAGGTTTTCCCCATTAAAAAGTTGTAATGACACATTTTTTAGAACTTCCTGAGTTCCAAATCCCTTCCTTAGGTTTGTTATTTCAATAACCTGTTCGCGGCTTTTGATCTTAGCTTGAATGGTAGCTTCTGTCTTGGAAGAATTCATGAGTTTTCAAGTTTTCATATTATAGCAGATCGGTAATCTGAACGGCAATCAGATCTACAATTATTACAAGCAGGGAGGATAACACAACTGCTGAATTTGCAGCAATACCTACGCTCTCTGTTCCACGTCCGGCGGTATAACCTTTATAACATCCGACTAACCCAATTACTGCACCAAAAAAGAAAGATTTTACTACTGCCGGGAATAGATCAATAAACTCAAGATGGCTGAATGCCTGTGAGCAGAATAAAATGAATTTTACATCTCCTTTAATATTTGCCCCCACCCAGCTTCCTAATAAACCAAGCGTATCAGAGTATAATACTAATATGGGTATCATAAGGGTAGCTGCCAATACTCTGGTAACAACCAGAAATTTCATTGGATTGGTGGACGAGACTTCCATAGCATCAATCTGTTCAGTTACTTTCATTGAACCAAGTTCCGCACCCATTCCTGAACCAATTTTACCCGCGCATATCAATGCTGTGATAACCGGGCCCATCTCCCTGATGAGAGAAACAGCTACCATTCCGGGAAGTAATGAAACTGCACCAAAATGTACCAGTGAAGGCCGCGCCTGAATTGTAAGTACCAGACCCATAATAAATCCCGTGACAGAAATCAGCGGTAAAGACTTATATCCGATCTGGAAAGACTGACGTAAAAATTCTTTGAATTCAAAATCACGGGAAAAGGTTTCTTTAATTGTACTTCCCAGAAATAATAAAAAATCAGCAAAATCAGTTAAAAAATTTTTTACATCAACGCGTTTTGCTATTACTTTTTCGCTGAGTCTAATGGATTGCTCCTTTGCAATACTTTTTACTTTATAAACAGGATGAATTTTTTCCATGAAGTATCTTTTATTTCATCCGTACTAATACGATTCAGTACATCAGAATTGTTTATCCTGCTAAATTGCTACTATAATGTTAAGCAGTTCCTGTTTTGATTTTCCAAGCTTATTTCCAAGCATTTCGATCATCTCCTTTTCCTTACCTTCCCGATATCGCAGATCGTCGTCAGTAATGATTGGAAATTTTTGCTTAAGCTTTTCTTTTTTCTTATTCCAGTAGCCTATTAAATTCGAATTCATGGTGTCTGATTTTTGATAAGTTAAAATCCTGTAGTATTTATGTTATTTATTATCTTTTATTTCATTAACAGTATTGGAGCTTTTTTGTTGCTCCTTTTTGCTGTTTCTCGATGGCCTTGCAGTATTTGATTGCTGTTCTCCCCTGGATTTCTGAGGAGGATTAGCATTAACATTATTCGGCTGCGCTTCAGTTTTTATATTCTGGGGAGGGTTGGCATTCTGTGGCTTAACATTATTCGGTTGTGCTTCTCTCCTGATATTCTGGGGAGGATTAGCATTCTGTGACTTAACATTATTTGGTTGTGCTTCTCTCCTGATATTCTGAGTAGGATTGGCATTCTGTGACTTACCATTATTTGGTTGCGCTTCTCTTCTGATATTCTGAGTAGGATTAGCATTATTGGGTTGTGCTTCTCTTCTGATATTCTGAGTAGGATTAGCATTATTGGGTTGTGCTTCTCTTCTGATATTCTGAGTAGGATTACTATTTACTGGTTGCGAAGGTTTTACATTTTGATCCCGAGGTTGACCTGTTACATTCCGTTCTGAGGGTTGTTTTACATCCCTCAGGTTCGTTATTCTGGCTGGTGCAGACCTCCGTTCCTTATCATTGTTTTTCCTGACCTCCGGTCTGTATATCCCGAATTGCCCATTACTCATAGCTTGTCCTGGTTTATTGTATTCCTTAATAGCAACAGGAGAGACCCTTCTCCCGGTGACTTGTTGAATATCTTTCCTGTCGGGACCTGTGATATATGTTGTATGTCTGCTGTTGTCAACATAAGTATTATTTATCACGGTGGAATGTCTGATGATCATGTCATGATCATTTCGATTGACATAATAGCGATTGATGTCTTGCCTGTCAATATCCCTGTCTCTTACAAATATCCAGTGATCGTTATGGCTATCATAACTTCGCCCAAAGCTTACAGAGAGACTAATACCTGGTTCCATAGGAGCCCAGCCATAATAACCCTCAGATCTTCTCCAGGAGACCCATGCAGGGCCCCATTGATTATCTGGTATCCAGAACCAGCCATAATATCGATCGTAATCCCAACGGCCATAATGGAAAGGCGCCCATCCCCAGCTATAATCAGACATCCATGTCCATCCATAGTCAGTCAGTATCCAATAACCTTGTGTTGAATAGGGTACGAAGTCAGGTCCGGCATCCGGAATCCACACATAGCCCCATCTGGGATAGTCTACCCATTCTCCATAAGGGCTTAACTGATCATAGAAAACCTGAAAACTCACATAAGGCTGCTGGGCTGACGCTTTTTTTGCAAATATTACAGATGTAATAACCAGCGTAAATATTAAAACTAAAACTTTAATGTTTGATCTCATGGCTATATAGCTGAAATTTTCAAAATGTTATTATTAAGCAAAAATCCCTTAATTTATAAGGATGATTTATTAATAATAACAAAATTAGGGGTTTGATTGTCGTATGTGTTACATAACTTTATAAAAGAGTTACATAATTCACGCTTGAAAATTTCATGGAAAACGATCATCAAAGTGGCCTTCCTACTATCTGTTCAGCTGATTCATTAATAGTTTTCGAGCCAGAAAAATTCTGCTTTTTACAGTTCCTAACTTAAGCTTAATTGTATCTGCAATTTCTGAATACTTGTATCCCTCAAAGTACATTTTAAAAGGTATCCTGAACTTAACATTTAATTGTTCAATACTTTGGGTTAATTCAATAACCGAATATGCTGAATCCGGATTATCTGAACCTGAAGCAATGGTCTGATTAATTAAAAATGATTCATAAGTGCGATCGTAATAGGTTTTCTGCAGAAGATTATGTCTGTAATTATTAATAAAAGTGTTTCTCATTATTGTGAATGTCCAGGCCTTTAAGTATCCGTTATCAACAAATTTTTCACGACCCGAAAGAATTTTCAGAAAAGTTTCCTGTACCAGATCCTTTGCATCAGAATTACTTAATCTGAGATGATACGCATATTTCAGTAAACTTGGTTCAAGATCTAATAATTGATCACAAAATTCAATTGCTGTCATATACTTGGTTTTAATCAGATAAATTATTTGTCTTGTCTGGCTTAGGTTGGATAAATGCGCATCTCGTCAAAAAAAGGTGTTCGCTTTTCTTCAACACATTTGGCTGCATACAGATAAAGTGCAGCACTCCATGTTTGCCAATCCTGTCCCATAGGTTTGCCGTCCTGAGCTTTTATCCACTCATTAAATCCAAAATTGACCTTTGCGGTACTGGAAATCTTAATCAGATGAGTAAGCACCACCAGTTTTTCCCTGGCAAGTGAATACTTTTTAGCCGCGACCAGAGCTGCCACATAAAACCCGCATACAAAAGGCCAGATACCTCCGTTATGATATTCTCCGGGGTTATTATAAATTGCATATCTTGGAAGCCAGTCAGGATCTTCAGGTTTAATATAAGGAAAGAAGTTAGGTGGAAGATCGAGCGCCAGGTCACCTCTTTTTTCCATTCCTTCACATTCCTCTTCGATCCATGAGATCATTTCTTCAGCTCTTGTGGGAGAAGCGATTCCGGAAAGAATTGCAAGGCTGTTTCCCAGAAGATCAAAACGTTCGCTGCTATGAATTTTATATGACCAGAAAGCATAGTATGGTTTATGTTTTACAACAAGACCTTCGTGGACATGATGATGAATCGTTCCCCCGGTGATCGTGAACCGGCTCATCTCGCTGTGCACTCTATCGGCTTTTTCGTTCATGCCCAGAAGCCGGAGATAGCTATAAACAAGCGTGTTAACAAACAGACCATATCCTGTTACCCATTGTTCATCCCTCCAATCGCTTGTTGGCTGCTGGGCGACCAGATTCCTGTCAGATGGACTTTGATACTCCATCCAGTTCAGGGCTTTCTCAACTGCATCATTAAGAAAATCAGGTTCACCGGATACCTTTCTGAATATGCCAACTCCTAACAAAAACAAAGGCGTGGTATCGCTTGATCCACGGTCCTCTTTATCGTGTACCAAAGAAGGTATATGACCATGCATTGTCTGGTTTATTGCCAGAGTCTCCAAAACCTTCCGGATACTCTCCAACAGCTTTTTGTTCTCTGATACTGCTATTCCCAAAATTGAAAACATCAGGTCTCTTGTATACGGTTCAGGATATCCCCAGCCGGCAGTGCGGGGCAGTCCACGAAATGGTCCGTGTGCATTAAAAAGCAGTACTTCAATCGCTGCCTTCCTTGCCTCTTCAATCTCCTGCTGGTCTGAAGTCTTCATTATTTAATTCCTAATTTTTCGTTTATTATCTCTACAAACCGTCTTGCAACGACACGGTAATCAAAATTTTTCACAACACGTTCTCTGGCTGCCTTGCCCATTTTTTCACGTAATGCTGCATCAGTCATAAGAATCATCAAATACTTGCCAATATCATGGACATCTGCGCGATAGTCTACTGTACGCGGCACTTTAAATATCACTCTGTGTTTTTCTTCAAATCCCGATTCATCCCCAAGAATAACCTGGTCTACTACTATTTTTTGTGCAACATTGGCAAGGAAGGCTGTTTCTCCATGTACAAGTGTATCAAGCATCCCCATTGCTTTAATGCCTATGACAGGCTTTTCGCATGCACCTGCTTCCACCTGAGGCATACCAAAACCTTCAAGCCGGGAAGGAGCAGCGTATATATCGCATGCTCCGATAAGATAGGGCATGAATTTCCGTGAAATAGTATTTGTTGCATAAGTTACGCTCTTTTCAATTCCAAGTTGTGCCGCCATTTCCAGATCAGCTATATTTTGCTTCTGTGTTCGTGGCTGGGGCCATACTTTGCAGACATATTTCCAATCAGGCGCTTTCGTATCATTTATAGCAAGTGCCTGCATTACCTCCTGTGCGCCTTTTGAAGCAGCATCGCCTCCGACAGTAAGAATAAATATCTGATCGGGTGAAATACCAAGCGCTTCACGTACTGCCAAAATCTTTGGATCGTCCTGAGCGTGAGGGATAAAAGCATCAGTGTCACAACCAACGGGTAACACTTCAATTTTATCACCACTTATCCCATCGCGGACATACATCTCTTTTACCCAATTTGAAGTTACAAGTATAAGTGGAAGAGCATTTAAAATCTCCTGATAATTTGCAATATAACCATCGGCAACAAGCCAGGGTACCGGCTGCGCACCATACCGCTGCGGGTGAAGGACCAATTGTGGTGTATGTCCCCAGTAACCTACGCCAACAACTACATTTGGTTCAAACCAGCGATAATACCATTCTTTTTCCTGAGCTGATTCGAAGTGAACAGCCTGCGCATCAACTCCCATTTCCAGAAGGCCCCTGTACAAAAGATCTCCCTGGGTCGCCAGTCCTCCAGGCGAAGGTGGATAATCATATAATAATAAAACTTTCATAATGGAATAATTTTCAAATTTTCAATTTGGCTCATTTTCAAATTTATTAAGCCATTTTTTAGCATCACGAGGATCAGTAAATTGCCAGAATGATTCAGCCCGGGGAGTGGTTTCTGCTTCAAAACCATTTTTTTCAAAACCATACGTTTCAGTAATTATACTATATTTTTGAAGCCATATCCGTTTCGAAAGTGACCGGTAGATATTGGTATTTTCCACAGCAACGGGATAGTGTTTTTTGTTATCATCAGTATAAGCAAAGTTCCATAATTCGTTTGTTGAAATTTTACCAGCACTCCAGAGTTTAATTACCGCTTTTCCTGTTTCCTCATGCCTGAGGTGTCGGGTGTATTCTCCGGTTGGATTATGAGAAATTATCAGGTCGAAATGTTTTGCAGGTAATAAGTTAAGGATAGTCTTTTCAACCTCATTTCCCATTAATGGCTTTTGTTCAGGGCCATCATCGAGGTCGCCCATAATCCCTTCTGATTTAAGAATTTTTAATGCATTGTTAAACCTAAAGGAGCGATCTTTATCTTTTCCCCTGCAAAGGCAGACAATAAACCATTTCCAGGCCGGGTGGCTCAGTATTGTCCCTCCGGCCCATAATGTTTCATCATCGGGGTGAGCTACTATAACTGCAACGGTCTTCGCGGATAATATTGTCATGAATATCTATCGATCTACTGATACAAAAGCTTAAATATTTCGTTCAGGTCAGGAGACAGGATGACTTCAGTTCTGCGGTTGCCGGAACGACCTTCATCTGTTTCATTTGATTTTACAGGGTGAAACTGGCCTTTGCCTGAAGCAGTGATACGGAATGGATCAAAACCGTTGTCTAAAGTCAATATACGAACGATAGAAATTGCGCGCGCGGCACTGAGATCCCAGTTGTCTTTAAACATATTGGTTTTAATGGGGATGTTATCCGTATGGCCCTCAATCATCACATTGATGTCTTTAGTATTGTTCAGAACCATGGCAAGTGATTTGAGCGCTTCTTTTCCTTTAGGATCAACTACATCGCTACCCGATTTGAACAAAAGCTTTTCTTCGAGAGCAACATATACGTTTCCGTCTTTATTATAAACATATAATTCATCGCTCTTATATTTCATCAGTGCATCGGCTATTGAATTTTTTAGTCTGGTCATTACATCCTTTTGAGATTGAATCATATCCTGAAGGGTTTTTAACCGTTTCGCCTGATCGGCAATAGTCATTTTTGATTCGGCAGAATTAATTTTTGAATCATTTTTAACCGTAGTATATTCATTTTGCAATGAGGTGTATTCATTCTGCAATGATGCTTTAGTCAGATTAAGATTTTTTACCTTCTCATTACAATCGTTCAGTTGACTTTGTATATAGGTACTGTCTCTTTGCAGTTTATCAACTCTGGCACGCGAACTTAAAAGCTTTTTACCTGGTCCGCATGACGCAAATATCAAACTAAGAATCAGGAATAAGAATACTGGGAATCGAAATGTTTTTTTCATCATGGTAGTATAAGGTGAATAATATTATACAAAGATCAGTTACCTGTAAAGGGAAAACGTTACACAACTTTGTAATTATTTTACATTATTCACACATAATATCAGGTTACCTGATCCTGACCTGCCTGAATTCAGGCTTTAATATTTACAGCAACCTCTGTAGCGGCAACGTCCCCTGTTAAATAATCAGCAGTGGCCCGGGTAAATTCAGCGCCATAGAAAAAAATCATGGAAGAATAACTAACCCACAGAAGAATTAAAACAATTGAACCGGCTGCGCCGTAAGCAGATCCCGGATTCGTTTTAGTTAAATAAAATCCAATGGCAGTTTTTCCGACTATAAAAAGAAAAGAAGTTATTATTGAACCGAGCCATAAATGTTTCCATTGAATTTTTGCATCAGGTAATATTTTAAACATAAGTGCAAACAGGAACATGACAACCACAAACGAAATAATGAAATTAAGCACATAAAAATTTGATAAAACAAGTTTTGGCCAGTGATAAAGGATCCATTCACTCAACGCTGACAGAAGAGTGGTGAATATAAGTGAGATTAACATTAAAAAACCAACGGATACAATTAACCCAAATGAAAATAGTCTTGTGCGTATTAGTGCGAGAATAGGCCTGCGTGGTTTGACTTTTACTTCCCAGATAATATTTAAAGCTTTCTGTAATTCAACAAACACTCCTGTTGCGCCCACAAGTATAGTAGCTAAACCAACGATAGTTGCAAATAATGGTTTATCGGATTTGCTTACGCTTACGATTATATCCTGAACCTGCTTCGCTGTTTCCGCACCCATTATTGACGACACCTGTTTATATAGATTGCCTGTTATGACATCGCGCTGAAAAAAAAGGCTTGCAATATAAAGAACCATAATAAGCAAACCAGGAAGACTGAAAATGGCATAATAAGCTATCACGGCACTTTGCATAAACGGATCTTTTTCCCACCAACGCTTGGAGGCAGAACCGGCAATTTTAAAAAAGGATCTTATTTTTTTATTATAAAACATTTTACTTGACAGATTAAAGGTTTTACCGGGTGTTTTTAAGTTCAGCCAGAAGTTCATTTAAATCAATGGTGGCGTAACTGGATGCGTAGTCTGACATGGCATAGGGAACAATAAGATCTTTATTGTGAATAATAGAACCACAGGAGTAAACTACATTTGGCACATAACCTTCTCTTTCTTCATTATTGGGTGCCAACAGGGGTGTCTTCAGCCTGCCAATTTCCAATTCAGGATTATTAAGATCATACAATGATGCTCCTAAAACGTATTCTCTCATAGGCCCTACTCCATGGGTTATAACGAGCCAGCCCTCTTTTGTCTCAATTGGTGAACCGCAATTTCCTACTTGCACCAGTTCCCAGGAATACTTTGGTTTCTGAATAACTTTGGCTTCGCGCCAGACATTGATATTCTCGGAAAAGGATATATAATTATTTATCCCGTCTATTCTGCAAAGAATGGCATATTTCCCATTGATCTTTCTGGGAAACAATGCCATTCCTTTGTTCTGTGCGAGTTCCCCATGAATGGGTAGTCCTTTGAAGTTATAGAAATCTCGGGTTGAAAGTAACTTCGGTAAAATGGACATACCATCATAAGCAGTATAGGTGGCATAATAAATAACTTCACCGTTATCCTCTGTAAACTTAACAAAACGGGCATCTTCAATACCATTTTTTTCAGTATCAGAGATTGGGAATATCACTCTCTCGGAAATTGCCGAATCAAGAGAAAATTTAATTTCATAATGTGACAGAGCAAGCCACATCATTTGATTAATGATTAATTCTTTAGCTGGTGTAAGTTGATGTGTTTTTCTTGTTTCTTCAACCGCCCTTTTCATTTCACCATAAGTAAATTTTTCACCCAGTTTTTCCAATACAAAAACGGGGGATAACTTATTGTCGAAATCACGCATTTCATCCAGCTTTTTAATGAATGATTTTTTATTGTAAATATGTCTTTTGATTCGCTCAGCTTCTGCCAGCATAGTGCCGACAGGTTCAATAATCAGATTATTTTTCTTATCAATAATAGCTGAACGAAAAACTATGGACGAAATATGCCCTTCACCGGTTGCTCTGAAACTAAAAATTACTCTTGTGGCATCCTTTCCTGTTGCTGATTGATCAGGATCTTCTACGATTGATGGATTAAAAAATGCTGCCGATTCAATTGAGTATTCCATTGTGAAATAAGATCCGATAAGGGCTTTACGTGATTGATTTACTTTGGCAGGTTTTATTCCGAGTTCGCCAAACATGCCAGACAGTTTATTAAAATGTGTTTCAAATATCAGTGAAATATTTCTGTGACGTCTGGAAAAACCTCTCAGGACCTGACTTAATGCAAGAAATACTTCATTATCAGACATAGCTAATACGCCAAGTATAATATTTTTACCTCTTTCATTGGAAAAATAAATGAACCGGGCGATTACCCTGCTGGGATCAGGTGAAAATTTAATATTCTTTCTGGTGACTGTAACCTGCATATCTCTGATTTTTTATCTGTACTTATCCAATAAAAACCCCCACACCTCACGCCTCACTCCTCAAACCTCACTCCTCAAACCTCACTCCTCACACCTCACGCCTCACGCCTTTCAGCCTCCGAAGCTTTAGCGAAGAAGGCTCACGCCTCAATCCCATATTTTATATCTCTTCGTATTTTTTTTGGTTATTCCGGAGGTATCCGCAATGAAATAATAAGATGCAAACTCCTTCGAATATCCCGGGCCTGATAAAACAATTGCTTCTTTTTTTATGGATTTGTATTTAAAATCTTCCAGGAATTGATTATCGGTTGCATCAGGCTGCTTTCTATACTTTTCAATTGTCAATCGTGCCATCAGATAACTTATTGTAGATTCTGCTCCCTGGTTGAGGTTCACATGAGTTTCTTCCAATCCATCATAACAGCCGCCTGTACATGGATTATAAATTATCTGATGTAAGCGGTTGTTTCCCAAAAACCAGTTAAAAGCAGTTTCCATTTTTATAAGGTATTCTTCATCAGAAAATGCATCATAAAATTTACTTAATGTCATAATTGTATAGGCAACATCGATCGGTTGCTCACCAAAATGACCGGCTACCTTACCCTTTTTCAGCCAGTTCCTGTTTGATATTACTTCTATGCCGTTTTCATTAAATGTTTTCGACAACAGGAAACGAAGCGAGGTTATGGCGATTTCTTTGTAAATTATATCTCCTGATAATAACCAGGCATATAGCAAGGCTTCAGGCAGGATGCTGTTTGCATAAGTAAGATAACCCTCAAACCATTGCCATTTTTCGTTTGACTCATGTTTGTACATCTCAACCAATCTATTTGCCAGCGTTCTTACAAGGATAAGGTTTTCTGACGACTTTATAGTCTTGTTATAATAATACAACCCTTTTATGGAGAAGGCCATTGCCCGCGTGGAATGTATCGATTCAATATGAGGAATTACTTTTTTAATGATTGCTAAAGCCTCTGAACTGGTTTTCGCGGGAAGCAAATGTTTTTCAGAGATTAAATAACCGAGGGACCATACAGCCCTTCCATTAGCATCATCAAGGTTTGCAGTTTTATTTTGACCGGTAAATTTATTTTCAATATCCAGATAGTTTAAAAAGTCACCTGCAGGTTGCTGACAAAGTCTAATAAAGCTGAGATATTTATTTATGTACCAGATACTTTTGGTATCGCGGGTTAAGATGAAATGCATACACAGAGCTACCACGGCTCTGGCATTATCATCCAGTGTGTACCCTGTACAGAGATCAGGCTGATTGATTTTTGAAAACTGAATGATCCCTGTATCGGTTGTCATTTGTTCTATATGGTCCAGATTAATGGGCGGGAGATTATATTGTAATGCAATTTTATCGCGAGCTATTTTCTTGAATAGTATAGTATGTTCAACAGCAGAATTTTCCCAGGCTGTGGGAACAATTTTCTGTAGAGTATTTATTCTGATATTTCGTCTTAATTGAGTATCATTCAGTAACCGGATAACTCCATCAGCTAATTGTTTTGAGTCCTGAAAATCAATAATAATTCCTGTATCCTCAGTCAGAAGTTCCTTCGCATGAGGAATAGGAGTTGATATGATTGGACAGCCACAACTCATTGCATAGGCAAAAGTACCGCTTACAGCCTGGTTAGGATCGTTAGTAGTAAAAAGGTAAATGTCTGTAAGCTGCAAATATTCAAGCAAATCCGATAATGTTAAATAGGTATTAATAAATTTAACATGTTGTGTTAAATTATATTGAATTACCATTGTTTCAAGCCTTATCCGGTATTTTTCACCTTCCTCCTTTAATACTTCAGGATGGGTTTTGCCTATTACGAGAAATAATACATCCGGATTAGTTTCTACTATAGCAGGTAATGCTTTTAATGTAGTTTCGATACTCTTTCCCGAACTCAGTAAGCCGAACGTTGTAAGTATTCTCCGTCCTTTGAATCTGTGTTTTTTTTTCAAAAATTCTTTGCTTAAGTGAGATACCAAATGAGTGCCGTGGGCTATCACTGATATTTTTTCTTTTGGCAATCCATAATCGTTTGTTAATATCCCGGCCGAATTATGAGTCATCACGATGATAGCTTCACATGCTGCTGCAATACTATTTATATTAGATTTCAACTGTAGATCAGGATAAGGCAGCACAGTATGAAAAACAATAATAACAGGTTTTGTAAGTAAGTTTAAAAGTTGAAGAAACGCCTGTTCCTGTTTTTTAAAAAAGCCAAACTCATGCTGGATCAGGACAATTCTGATTCGATGGTCTTTATTAATCTGCAAGGCCAGTCTTTCGTATCTTTCAGCTAATGATGTCTTAAGAGTATACTTTACTTCCTCTGGATATTGAAAATCTGCATCTCCTGATTCCAGAGCACATACTTTTATAGAAAAAGAATTGCTGAATTTATTATTAAGCGCTTTTATCAAATCCTGAGAATAGGTGGCTATACCGCATTCCCTGGGTGGATATGATGTAATAATCAATATTTCAGCCGGGTCATTGATTTTATCTATCAGAGGAATTTGTTTACTCATTAGCGGTCTCACCGCGGGATATTCTGATTTTTCAAAGCTAAATAACCCTTCGCGATTATATGATTCCACAGTATTTTGCTTTGGGCCAGTTTTATTTTTCATCTTTCGACCTGTAAGTTAATAATTCGGCCACCAACTCATGTAAATTCACTGAAGCGCAAGCTATCAGCGTATCGGCGGCCCCATAATAAATAAACAGAGTATCGCCAAACACGCAAGTTCCGGTTGGGAATACCACATTATTTACTTCTCCTTTTAATTCCCAATCATATTGAGGTGAGAAAAGAGCATAAGGCAATCTTGCAATTTCTTTTACAGGGTTATCTAAATCCAGTAAAGCAGCACATGCCGAATAGACATGATCCGGGCCGGTATGTTCCACCCCATGGTAAATCAACAACCAGCCATGTTCTGTTTCGATAGGAGGACAACCACTTCCAATATAGCTTGACTCATGGGCATGAACCGGATCGAGTACAATATGCTCCTGCAGATTAAGAAAATAATCATCCCAGAACTCTTTCGTGAGATCCTCTAAACTTTTTACAGATACAATTTGAATTCCAGGCCTTATTCTGTGTAGAAATACAAGGTTGCCGTCAATTCTCCTGGGAAAGAATACTACATTTTTATCCCACAGCATCATTTTTTTTTCGGGATCTGATGCATGAAAGTAAAATTTATGATTAAGGTAATAGTTCTCATTTACCTTTCCGGCAGATTCAGCAAGAAATACAAATTCCGCATAAGTAATAGGAGGTACAATGATCCTCCGGTCTTTAAATTTTTTCAGATTTTTTGAGATAGCCAAAGACCCCCGTGCATTTATCCCATCATATCCTGTATATGTCAAATAATAAAGATCATCTATCTTCACAATACGCGCATCTTCGACGCCATGAGATTCATATTCACATTCAGGAACAAGAATAGGTTTATCCCACCTTTCAACCACTGTTAAAGGGCCATCAAGTTTACAATAACCAATACTTGAATAGTTTCCTTGTTGTACTGCCCTGTAAAAAACATGAACACTGTCACCTTCGCGTATCACTGCAGGATTCAGCACGCCTTCATTCTCAAATTCGAGCTGGGTTTTCTCCAGTAATATACCTTCTTTTTTTACAACTATCATGATTTATAATGGCCTTTTACTATATAAAATAAACACCTGTACATATCAGCCAAGTGCAGTTTACATATATCACTATGCAAAGGTGAGGAACTAAAGCGCCATGAGTGTTACAGAACTTTAGGAAAAAGTTACATGATTCACATATATCAATCCAATGATATTCCCAGGCTGTATTTGAGATAACAAAAAATAGTTTTGGAACCGGGTGAAAGCAAAAAGGGGTTAATCTAAAGTGATATGGATTATGAATTCTGTATATACCATTCTAAAGTTTTTTCTAATTTCTGAGTATGAAAGATTGTGGCAATAACCTTCTGTAATCTTATAAAAGCAGTTTCACTCTTAACAATATAATCATAAGCATTATGACGCATACAGTTTATAGCCACCTCAATTTTATCCTGTGAGGA
Organism: Bacteroidales bacterium; assembly: GCA_025358645.1. GTDB lineage: Bacteria > Bacteroidota > Bacteroidia > Bacteroidales > VadinHA17 > LD21. Next base: position 8,237 of record JANYIW010000108.1, on the reverse strand, counting down.
TAACATCACTACCGGAATATCAGGATTGATTGCTTTTATTTTATCTAAGGTGTGTATCCCGTTCATTGCAAATTTATCAACACTATCGAGATGATAATCCAGGATGATCAGATCTGGATTATGTGACAAGTTCTCTAAGCAAAGTTCTCCCGTCGCGAATGTTTCAAGTTTAAAATCGGGATATTGGAGAAATTCAATTTCCACTAATTTTAAATACATTGTATCGTCTTCTACTATAAAAAGTTTTTTTATATAATTGGAATTCATCACTTAGTATTTTTAATCAGGTTAAATTCTTCCTCTAATTCATCGCATGCTCTATTACAAACATTTTCAATCTGTATAACCAAGTCATGTATTTTATCTGTCTGTTTCCGGGTACTGGCATATTCCTGAATTTTTTTTGCCATAATTTCGAAATCAGCGCTTATTCCCACAATTGAAAACGAGGGAATCATTTTATGTATTGTTGTGTATAATAAATTCCAGTCTTTAGAGAGTGAGCTTTGTTTCATAATTTTGACTAAAGATGGAGTTTGTTCCAGATAAAGTGAAATCATTTCCATCATTAAGGAAGGATTGGCCTTTGTACGTTGGTTTAAAAAATCCAGGTTAGTGCATTTTAACTTTATGCCTTCATCGTTTAAGATTTCTGTATTTTCGTTAAAAAGCATGGTTTTCTTTACAAACCCGACTATTTTACTATACAATAATCTTTCGTCTACCGGCTTAGCAATGTAATCATTCATTCCTACAGCCTTACATTTTGCTAAATCTACGGTGGTTACATCAGCTGTCAGTGCGATTATGGGGATAACCAAATTCATTGTGTTCCTTATGTATTCTGTAGCTTCAAACCCATTCATTTCAGGCATCTGCAGGTCCATCAAAATAATATCGTAAGATTTGGCATGAAGCTTTTCGATAGCTATTTTCCCATTGGCAGCAATATCGCATTCAAATCCGAAATCATCCAGGAGTGTTCTCATTAATAATTGGTTGAGTGCAATATCTTCTACAACCAACACTTTTACATTTGTGATTTCAGTATCTAATTCAACTATTCCAGCTTCTATTTCAGCATCTGCTTTGGTTTGTCTGAAAGTCAGAATAAAACTAAAAGTGGAACCCTCGCCAATTTTACTTTTTACAGAAATGCTTCCACCCTGATGTTCCACTAATTGTTTGACAATGGCAAGTCCTAATCCTGTGCCACCGTACAGTCTGGCCGTACCGCTGGAAGCCTGCTGAAAGTTTTCAAAAATCTTATCTATTTTATCTATTGCTATTCCGATTCCTGTATCTGAAATGGAAAATTGAATTTTTACTTTCTCTTCATCTTCACTCAGCAATTGAATGTTGACCATAATTTCCCCCTTTGAGGTAAATTTGACTGAATTGCTTACTAGATTTAGAATGATCTGGTGCAAACGCACAGGATCGCCAATAAGTACCTCAGGAATCCTGTCGTCATATTTTTTAACCAATATTAAATTCTTCTCCTGAATTTTTGTCTCAAACAAATGAAGCATCGCGGATATTGATAACGACAATTTGAAAGGAATCTGTTCAAATGTTATTTTCCCGGCATCTACTTTTGCCAGGTCGAGAATATCGTTAATGAGTACGATTAAAGAGTCGCCACTAATTTTAATGGCTGTTAGATATTCTTTTTGTTTTGCAGACAAATCAGTTTTCAATAACACTTTTGTAAATCCGATAATCGCATTCATAGGAGTGCGGATTTCATGGCTCATATTTGACAGGAACTGTTGTTTTGCCTTCACTGCATTTTCTGCTATCAGAGTGGCGTTTTCGGCTTTTATTTTTGCCTCCTCAGCTAATTCAGTTGCCAGTTCGGCAAATACAATCGCTTCTGTCAATTCCGTAGCAATTCTTTTTTGGTCGGTAATATCTCTGGCCACCACAACTGCACCAAGAACATTTTCTTTGTCATCCTTATAAACTGATCCATTGAATAATACATCGGTAAGCTTGCCATCCTTGTGCCGAAGCGTAAGTGGAGAATCGGCTACAGAGCCATTTGCAAAAACTTCCTGATAAACTTCACGGGCTTTTTGCGGCTCGGTAAAATAATCAAAAAAGTCGGTTCCTGTGAGTTTTTCGCGATTTATCCCCATAATATCAACTGTTGCCTGATTCATATCAGTGATCTTACCTATGGGGCTGATAGTAACCAATGGATCCAGACTTGCTTCAATCAGACTCAGAGAATATTGTGAAGCTAATTTTAATGAATTGCTGATTTTTTCAAGTTCTTTATTTGCAACTTCCCGCTTTTCTTTTTCTTCGTTTTGATATACAAGTTCTTTGTCAGCAATGATTAACTCAGCTGCCCGTTTTTCTTTTTCTTCAGTTTGATATACAAGTTCTTTATCAGCAATGATTAATTCTGCTGCCCGTTTTTCTTTCTCATCGTTTTGATAAATAAGTTCTTTGTTTGCAAGAATTAATTCGGCCGCCCGTTTTTCTTTTTCTTCGTTTTGAAATACAAGTTCCTTGTTAGCTAGGATTAACTCAGCTGCGCGTTTTTCTTTTTCATCGTTTTGGAAAGCAAGTTCTGTATTCGCTATACTTAACTCAGCTGCGCGTTTTTCTTTTTCATCGTTTTGGAAAGCAAGTTCTTTGTTAGCAAGGATTAACTCAGCAGCCCGTTTTTCTTTTTCATCGTTTTGGAAAGCAAGTTCTGTATTCGCTATACTTAACTCAGCAGCCCGTTTTTCTTTTTCATCGTTTTGGAAAGCAAGTTCCTTATTAGCTACAATTAACTCAGCAGCCCTCTTTTCTTTTTCATCGTTTTGGAAAGCAAGTTCTGTATTCGCTATACTTAGCTCAGCAGCCCGTTTTTCTTTTTCATCGTTTTGGAAAGCAAGTTCTTTATTAGCTACAATTAACTCTTGTGCCCGTCTTTCTTTTTCATCGTTTTGGAAAGCAAGTTCTTTATTTGCCACTCTTAATTCCGTTGCCCATTTTTGCTCCGCGGTGTCTCTGGCCACTAATACTGCACCAAGCACTTTTCCACTCTCATCTTTATAAACTGATCCATTGAATAACACGTCGGTAAGCCTGCCATTTTTATGTCGAAATGTAAGTGGAGAATCGGTAACAAATCCTTTAGCGAATACTTCCTGGTAAACCTCAAATGCTTTTTGTGGTTCCGTGAAATAGTCAAAGAAATTTGTGCCAATAAGTTTTTTACGTTCAATACCGGTAATGTCCACTTTTGCCTGATTCATATCAGTGATTATGCCTTCAGTATTGAAAGCTATCAATGGGTCAAGACTCGCTTCTATTAAGCTGCTGGCATATAGAGATTCATGTAACTTTGTTCTTTCCATTTTATTTTAAAATTACGCTTTATAAAAGTTGATTGATTCAATTTATAGAATCATGAATGCCAATTTCTTCAATCGGTATTCGTCTTTTATATTTTAGGTTTTTGAAATGTGATGGAGTGAGTCCCGTTATCTTTTTAAATTGAGTGGATAAGTGAGCTACACTGCTGTAGTGCAACTTCCAGGCTATTTCTGTAAGGTTAAGTTCATCATAAATAATCAGTTCTTTTACACGTTCTATTTTATGAGAAATGATGAATTTTTCGATGGTAGTTCCTTGAACTTCAGAAAATAAGTTAGCCAGGTAAGTATAGTCGTAATCTAATTTTTCGCTTAAAAAATCAGAAAAATTAACTTTAGGTAATTCATCTGTATAATGAATCATCTCTATTATTACATTTTTTATCCTTTCAATGAGAACTGCTTTCTTGTCATCCATCAGCTCCAGTCCTGATCTTTGCAATGCAATTCTTATTTGCTCACGCTGATCTGATGTGATATTTTCCATTATATCTACGACTCCCATATCAACAAGGATGAAATGCAGGCCGAGTTTTTTCAATTCTTCTTTTACCAGCATTTTGCATCGCGTGCTGACCATATATTTGATAAAGATCTTCAAATTGTATATTGTTTTAAATAATATTAATAAAAATTACTCCTTCAATGAAAGCTACACCAATTTGAGTCAAAATATTTTTTAAATTTAGCTATTTATATCTGATTTTTTTGAAATATTTTTTATTTTTAATATTGAGGGCATGGTATCGCCTAATAAGAATCCCCAGGGCTTTAAGGATTCTATATTGTCGCATATAAGTTTGACAATTGCAAGTAGCGGCATGGAAAGAAACATACCAGGGATACCCCATAAAAGATTTCCGGCAAGTACCACTATTACAGAGAAAAGTGCATTGATTTTTACTTTTGAGGCAACAATGTAGGGAACGATATAATTATTGTCTATCAGCTGAATGACATAATAGGCTACAAGAACATAAAAGGCGTACCAGGGTGTCGATTTGGTAACCAGCGCAACCATCATAGGCAATGCTACTGCTATGATTCCGCCAATATACGGTATAACGTTAAGCAATGCTGCAAGAATTCCGAGAATGACAGCATATTCAATGCCCAGAATCAAAAGAGCTGCAGTATTCATTATTGCCATCATTCCTGCTTCAATAAGCAGTCCAACAAGATAGCGTTGAATAACAGTTTTGATCTGGGTAACTATTTCTTTCACCTTGCTCTGGTTTTCCGATCCAACAAGCTTTCGGATAGATTCGAGTAACAGCGGCTGATAAAATAATATTATAAAGATGTAAAATGGAATTAAGAGCAGTATTACCAGAGCATTGCCAAGGACAACGAGTGTTTGTCCGATGGCAGCGGTACTTTTGTTGATTAATTCACCCTGTGTTTTTGTAATCCATTCATGGATCTTTTGCGGATCCTTATCGAAATAATCTGTAGCATCAGTAATAGTTTGGTTAAGTAAGGTAGTGAATTTTTCAACGAGTAACGGCCATGAATCGCCGAACCGGCTTACCTGCGAAAATAAAAGAGCGCCAACTGAAGCAATTACGAAAAAGGTAATTAACAGGGTAATTGAAATTGCAAGTATCCTGTTAATTTTTAGCCTTACAAAAAAATTTACGACAGGGTGAAGTAATATTGCTAAGATTAAAGAGAAAACGAGAGGGATAATAATGCTTTTGGCTATGTACATTATTGCTAATAAGGCAATAAAGCCCACCAGAAAGATAGTCACCTTTACATAAAAAGGTAATTTTAATTCATCACCTGACACAGCGTTAAGAGTTCATTTCTTTTTTGTGAAAAAAATGTTGAAATATGGCATGGCTGACGGATTTAATTATTTCAGAGTTTTTAGCAACAACGTTTGTAACCCCAAACTGAAGGATAGAACCAATAAGTTTCCTAATCAGATTACCTGATGTTCCTACAAATATTTTTTTAGAAAGGAATCCGCCGGCTAAACCCATAGCTGTACCTGAAATATTATCGATCAGATAAGGTGATGAAGAGATCTCCTTCAATGTATGCATTAGAAGATTTACAGGTTTTAAGCTTTCATAAGTAAGATAGAATTGATCTTTCAATAACAGGCCTTTTAAAGCTTGATCCGCTTCCAATAATTGAATTGCATCTTTAAGCCCGGCTTTTGAGGTTATGTTTTGCATATATTCTTATTTAAGCATCAGTTTGATGAAATAATTTCCAACAAGCTTCTTGAGCCATTTATGCATAAGGAAATGAATGACAATACCTGCAAGAAAATAAAATGCAGATACCACAAAAAATCCGTAGAATATTTTGCCAAGGATATCGCCCAACCATAAAGCTAATCCCAGATTTAAAAAAAGCATGAATGCTACAATGAGTACAAAGACAATTGAGTTCGGTACCAAAGAAGATACAATATCGGATGACTTGTCAAGAGTTTTCAGCTTAACTAACTCAAAACTTGTTTTCCCATAATCAGTAGCTTTTTCCAGCAGCGATTCAAGTAATTTGGTATTATCTTCCATATCCTGAGTCTTGATAAAGTTGTACGGCCAGTAGCATTATCAGTTATGTGAACTCTTTTTAATGCTATCTGAGATTGTTAAAAGGAATACTGTTTCTTCCTGGGTTGTGAGACGATATTTTATGTTTTCATGGAGTGTCATCAACTGACCTTCATTAAGGGTCAAAATGTCCTTCCTGATATGAAATCTAAGCCTTCCTTCAATTATCTGAAATGTGATTGACTCATTTGATTGAAAAGACTTTATTTCTGTTCCTACATGCATTGCAGTAAGTATTATCTGCTTTTCGGGACTCTTTAAGAGAATCAATGCATTAAGTTCCCCTTTTGCCCAGGTATTACTTTGCTTCATAGTTGCAATTAACGAGGGCAAATTAAATCCTAACAATGTACAATCAGAGGATTTGTAATCTTTCGCATGAGGAAAGATTACATTTAATGATTCCAGTACCATGATTAATGTTTTTATTCCGTGTTTAATTTTTAAACCAGAATGATATTAGTTCAGTGGGTTGCCGCTTTTGCCTCTTTTTTAAGTTCTGAGACTTTAGTTTTTGCTTGTTCGGTAAGATCAGAAGCTTCTTCCTTTACATCATTCTTTACCTCATTAAATTTGTCTGAAATGTTGTCAAGAATTTCATCAAATTTTTCTTTTAATCCTTCCGCAAAATCTTCTCCCTTTTTAGAGATTTTTTTACGGGTATTCGATCCTTTTTCAGGGGCAAATAATATCCCTAACAATGCACCGGCAGCAACACCGGCCAATACTCCTAGTAACACTTTTCCTGAGCTCATAATTTTATTTATTAATGATTATTTTCAAAATGATGATTCTATAGAATTCTTCTTCCTTGTATGATCCTGAGTATTATTGCAATAAGTGCAATAACCAGGAGTATATGTATAATTCCTCCGGCACTGTATCCGATAAATCCAATTGCCCAGGCAATAATCAAAATTACTGCGACGACATAAAGTAAATTTCCCATGATTTTAATTTTAATTGTTTATAATAAAATGACAACCAATAAAATAATGAGAACAAGTGCACCGATTGAAATATAACCGTAACTATGGTGATGACGTGTTGTTATTTCAACCTGTTTATTTTTCTTATTGTTTGAACTCAATGTTGTCTTATCTACAGTGTTTAGTCCGTCCATTCTCTTGAGCATGGATCTGACTTCAACTGATTCAACAGGTTCCGGCGCTTTTGTCACCGTTGAAGATGAAGGTTTCTCAGTAGTTGCAGCAACTGACTGAAGTGGTAGAAACGTAAATGATAAGCATGTTGCCAATAAACAGTAAATAATTTTTTTCATTGTGTTTGAATTTTAAATTAACTCTAAATTTTATGAACAAATCATATCATTGGCAAAGTTAGCCTCCTCCGTTTCCTTAACAGTTACATAATTTTTGGAATATGTTACATCATTCACGTATCCCGATTATAATCAAAAGAGGATAAAATTGCCTCAGATGGGATCGGTAATTAGTTCAGGAAACATGCAATCTCAATTACAGGTTTCCGAGAGAAATCCGTTTTTTATTCTTAAGATTTTTAAAGTGAGATGGTGTCAGCCCGGTCATTTTTTTAAACTGGTTTGACAGATGAGAGACACTGCTGTAATGCAGTTTCCAGGCAATTTCGGTAAGATTGAGCTCATCATATACGAGAAGTTCTTTCACCTTTTCTATTTTGTTAGCCAGGTAAAACTGCTCAATTGTAGTTCCTTTAACTTCGGAAAAAAGATTAGAAAGGTATGTGTAATTATGATTGAGTTTTTCGCTCAGGTAATCGGAAAGGTTTATTTTAATTTGTACTTCACTATAATGTATCAGCTCAATAATTATGGTTTTAATTTTCTCAACCAGTATTAAATTATTATCATCAATCAGTTCAAGACCGGTCAATTTCAGGGCGTCACTCAGATTTTCTAATTGATTTTTTGAAATTTTGTCTATTATTTCAACTTCACCAAGTTCAACCCTGCTGTTATTAATTCCAAGTTTATCCAGTTCGGATTGAACTACCATCTTGCACCGGACGCAGACCATATTTTTAATATACAGTTTCAATTATTCTTTTTTCTGATTTAATTATCTTTAAGAAACAAATATACAATTTTTTATTAATGGTTAAAATGAAAATTATTCTTACGCAAGATGTTTTTTAGTATGATCAATGTTATTTCCTGCACTTCAATTGATCCTTTCTCTGATGAGTGTAGCCATATAAGTTTTTTTAAGATTACAAATAAAGATAATAATACACACATTGAATGTCAAGCATATAACAGCTTTTACATGTTACAATTATTTAACAC
>JANYIW010000104.1 GCA_025358645.1 Bacteroidales bacterium | reverse complement strand
CTTCACCCAGTGCTGAAATCATTGCAATATGCGTTGTCGACATACAGATAATCTTTTGAAGTGGGGTAAAAATTACTTCTGAAGAATCCACTCCTACCGGTAAAGCTGAACCCCTTTTTACCAGATAGTAAATCTGGGTTATACCGGTAGCACCCTGCCACGGATCAATTATTTTAACCTCAGTCCACCCATTCTTTTGTAACAGAGTGAATCTTTCTGCTCTTTCAATCCTGTTTCCGGCTACAATAAATTTACCCGGGCCTTTTTTTTCTACTCTACCGCAACTTGCAAAAGTGAAGCATAAAATGATCAATATGGATTTAAATATATTCATCTATTACTGATTCATAATAATTATAGAATCATTTAGTTAGTTGAAGAATTTAGCCTCAATTTAAAACTCATTGATCCCGGGATAATACCCGCTTTATGTTTTGAAATGAATGTCCCATCATTCTTATATATTAATAGATAACCTTGCTGCATAAAATCAACTGCATCAGTGATTAAAATATCACCATTACCCGGATTAATGCCAATTTTATTATAATAGGTACCTGGTTCATATATAAGAGAAGTTGGTGGTAATTTCAATGCGTTTACCTCCATCGCTCTTACTCCGTTCTCAAGATAGTAAAGTGTTTGGCCAAGAGCATCTATTTTAAGACATGATGGTGACGCTTGTTTATTTGGAAATACATATTTTTTACTAACACGATCCGTGCTTATGTTTATTGAAATCAGTTCTGCAAAGTTATCTCTTTTCCAGCCGCCATTACAGAGTACCCAAAGCATACCGGATTTATCAAGAACCATACTTTCTGGTTCGATACCCACTTCTATTGAATCAACTACCCGATCATTAAAGGTGCTAATAACCATAATTTCTTTACCTCCTGCCCAGTTTGAAATAAATGCTTTATTTCCGGCAACAATAATCGCTTCAGATGTTCTCCTCATATTAATATAGCCTGAGATAGAATTATTTGAAAGATCAATTATTGTAACCGAGTCTGAATAAAGACTTGATACATAAGCTTTATTATTGTTAATAATACCTATATTCCGAGGCGATATTAGTCCGGTTATTGTTGCTTTCGATTCAAAGGTGGACGGATCAATAACTTCGATTTTCCCCGAATTATTAACCACAATATATGCGTTATCTTCTTTAACAATTATTGAATTCGGAACGTCGCCCAATGGCCGGCCATTGGTAGAATAAAAAATATCATTATAAATCTTCGATGAATCATATGAATAAAAGGATAGAGAACCATTGCCTCCTCTGAAATTTCCTTCATTAATAATTAAAACTCCACCACCTAACGTAAAATTCTCAATTGGAGTTATAGGCATTTTTTTGCAGGATGCAACTAGCGACAAGAGAAAAATAATTTTTACTAAATTTTTCATTTTCATTTTATTTAAATAATTGAACTAATACTTTAAAATTGTAAGATCGACCTGGTAAGGGGTAATATGCTATTGACTGATAATTTACATTAAAAAGATTATCTATATTAAAATTCAAATCAATTGAAGAGTTTTTCAATGTGAGTGTGATTCCTGTTATAATATTATTAATTATATAACCGGGAAGGTATTTTGAATTGTCTGCAGTTATATATCTCTTACCGATAAGGTTAACTGCCCATGACGAATAGAAATTCTTATAACTGCCCCTCAATGAAGTGTTGAATTGATTTTCAGGTATATACATAAGCTGCTTACCAGCTGAAACATCATTTTCAATTTTCGATCCACCTCCAATTGCTCGCGTGAATGAGTATCCTGCTTTTAGCCTTGAATTAAAGTGATTACGTACAAAATCCACGGATACTGATGATTCTACTCCTGAAGAGCTTGCATTTCTGATATTATCAGCAGTCCAATATGAAAATTCTCCCGGATGCCACAGTATCATATCTTTTATCGAATAATGGAAAACAGACAGATCATATTTTAAACCTAACGATTTTGAAATTTTCTGATTCATCTCATACGAGATCTCATACGACAAAGAGTATTCATTTTTTAGGTCAGGATTACCTCCCGGCACCCAAAACAAATCATTCATTGTTGGTATTTTTGAATTCCTTGAGATATTCGCTTTTAGAAAATACTCCTTCTCATCAATTACTCTGAATTGAAGTCCTATAGAAAAATCCGGAATCAGAAAAGTTTGCCTGTCTGATATCTCACGAACAAGTATAGTTGTTCCAAACCTCTCTTTTTCTCTTACAA
>JANYIW010000394.1 GCA_025358645.1 Bacteroidales bacterium | reverse complement strand
TTAATGATCATAATGGGAATTGGTCTTACACTGACGATTATTCTAAGTATCCCAGGTAAGTTAATTTTCGGTTCCGATTTAACAGTATTAACAAAATCCACCACGGCATTAAGTGAAAACGACTTGGCACTTCTGAGATATCTTTTGATTATTCAGGACATATCACTTCTTCTCATTCCTTCAATTGTAATAATGTTGATGATGAGATCTGACTCTGCCTTAAGCTTAGCCGAACTAAAAATACCACAATTAAAGGAAGTCGGCTTTGTTTTTATTCTGGCCTTATGTCTATTCCCTATTACCAGCGTTACAGGACAGCTCAACGCCAATATGCATCTTCCTGATTTCCTTTCCGGTGTTGAAAAGTGGATGGTAGAAAAAGAAGATTATGCAAGTAACATTATTAATCAGGTTATGGTTTCTCCTACTCCGGGCATTATGATCTTAAATCTCTTTATTATAGCTATTCTTCCTGCAATAGCAGAGGAATTTATCTTCAGAGGGGTATTCCAAAAGATCTTTTCTAAACTTTTCAGATCAGGTCATTTGGCAGTTTGGTTTACTGCTTTTCTGTTTAGTGCCCTTCATTTCCAGTTTTTTGGATTCCTGCCAAGATTCATTCTTGGACTGGTCTTTGGTTATCTCTTTTTCTGGAGCGGCTACTTATGGCTGTCAGTGCTATCCCATTTTGTTAATAATGCATTTCCGGTAATCATGGTTTATATACAAGGCATGGAGAAATTGAGTGCTCCTCAGGATGTAACTTTATGGAAACAGGCAATCATTCTGCCTCTTCCGGTAACCATTGTCATGTTAACACTTCTATATTTCAGGAATAAAAAAAATGATATTGACGCGATGAAGATAAATCAGTAACCAGGATCATTGACAGATTCTAGCTGCGTTTGCGATTGAGATTCAGTGGCATTTGCTTTTTCCAATTCGCCTTTTCTGTAGAAATAAACCAGTCCATATTCCTCGCATAATGTTTTTCTGTTCTCTTCAGGAAGTTCATTGCAGGTTTTTTCAACTTCGTTCCATAATTGAAGAATTATAGCATCGGCTTCTTTACGCAGGTTATTATTCTTTGCTGTATAATCAATGGTTTTTTTTGCCAGTGTATTATGATAAGTCCAGGCTTCAATGAAATTTTCAAATCTGACTTTTACAACAGCGATGGTGGGGTTGGTGATAGGGCTTCCTCCCTTTTTTATCCTGAACTGTTCCCCATCGATTATTCTTCTTCCCCAACTCATTAACTCGTTTTCTGTATTAAATGAGGGGACCGTCGATTCATCGGTCGCGAGTCCATAATAAGCTCTCATTTCAGCAGGCAGTTCACCACGGAAGATCGCCATATTCATTACCCTGATGAAGTGAGTCAGGTAAATACGGGCCTTCCTTAATGTCTCATTATAGTCTTTGTTTTTATTGTTTTGAGAGGCTAAGGCCTGCCGGTATAACTGTAGGTTATGATCGAATTGTGGCAGAAACTTCTGAAGGTGGACAATCGTTTTTGATGAAAATGCCAGTTTGCAAGGAGGAAGTTCCTTCCCCTTTTCAAGAGCTGTTTTCATAGCTTTAATCCTGGCAGTATCAGTGTTGGGTAATCTTCTGTATGGCATATACGAACTAAATTATTGATAAGCTGTTAATAGCCCATACGAATATAGCAATCTTTTGTTAATAATAACCAGCGTTCGCATTTTATTCATCTGAGTTACCCCTATCCCGATAGCTATCGGGACCCCTAAAGCCTGCCTGCCGGTAGGCAGGGGGACTTTTGTAAAATTTTGATTTTTAGCTTTTCCCCTTTTACTTCGCAGTATAAGATAGAAGTCTCTGTTCTCCCTCAAGCTTCCGGAGTTTTGTCAGATCCTGAGTGAATTCTATTGTACCAAGATATGTCCCGTCTGTGTCTCTTATTGCAAAATATTCAATATAGACAAACCTTCCCTGCATTGATATCCAGAAAGAGGCACTGTTTTGCTTGCCATTTTTAAAATCATTTAAAATCTGTTCCACAACATGGACACTTGAGGGAGGATGACACATTCTTACATCGCGTCCGATAATTGCTCTGTTTCGTGTAAATACACGATCGGGACCCAGGCTGAAGAATTTCACTTTGTCATCCTTGTCAACAAATGTGAGATCAATTGGAAGGGTTCGGAATAAGGCTTCCAATTCGTTCATTTTGAAACTTCCTGTTGTAAGTTGAATATTGCTACCTGTATTATATGTAATTTCACTTATAGCCATTCCTTCAGGTTTCCATTCAACCTGAGGATCGTAAAGGCAGTATCCAAATTCATTAGTTTGCTTATAAACAGAGTACCAGTCATCGACCGTTAACTTATCCATACACATCGGAAGAAGTATCTCTTCCTCTTTTGAGATCATGTCAGCTACGCCTTTAACCGCCGGGAGCAAAATCAGTTCAGTAATGGTTGCTACCTCATCCGGTGATACATTTCCTTTCGAACGGACTGCTTCTATAGAAGCTTTGAGAAGAGTCCTGATTTCATCATGTTTTCCCCACATAACCTTTGGAGGACCTGTAATCTTATATTTTTCGAGAAACGGGAAAACGAGATATTCCTTTCTTTTGTAATGCTTATCAACATCCATAAGGGTATTAAACTGCGTATGAACTTTTATTAACCATTCTTTTGTCTCTAACTCTTTAATGCTTTTTACCTTATTGAAGAGTTGTTCCAGATCGGTTATAACTTTTTCCAGTTCCCTGTTTTCCTTTTTGAAGGTATCGACTGGATGACCTGCCGGGACAGGCTTAGCTCCGCTCTGATCAATATGTCCATCCAGAACCATCTGATGAATGTCGCAAAATTTCAGAACTTCCTCTACCGGTAAGCCCTCCGATATAAGCTCCTGTTCAACTTCCACAACCTCGTCATAAGGTATTGACTTTAATAGTTCAACCAGTCTGTTACGCACAAGATCGGGAGCCTCACCATTATGAAGCTGAAGAATAATATGTTTGAGAAGCTCTTTACGGTTTTTTGAATTATTGATTATTTCGCTCATTTAGTAATTATGTTTAATTTGGATAATGTGTAATGTTTATAGTTCACTTCATTGATTCACTTAGACTAAGTTCATTTTTGTATACCTTCTTTGCCAGACTCTGAACAGTCTCTTCAGAGATCAATTTATTAATGGACTGTCTCACGGCTGAATATTTTTTATGGAGAGGGCATGGGTTCTCTGAGTCACAATGTTTAAGGCCAAAACCACAACCTGAGAATGACCTGTCACCTTCTGTGGCAGTAATGAGTTTAATGAGTGGCAGATCAGGTTTGGCAGGATCAAAGAAAAATCCTCCTCCTTTCCCTTTTAGTGAATTCAGAAAGCCAATCCTTACAAGCCTTTGTAATATTTTTGCAGTGTAGAAGGGAGGGGCTTTAATTTCTTTAGCTACCTCCGATGTTCCGGGTCTCCTACCTCTCATATTTTGCAACTTTATGTAAACCAGACCTCTGAGAGCATATTCGGTTTCCTTATTGAACATTTCTAATTAAATTTAATAATGATATAACGACAAAGGTAATAAAAATAATTTTAAAATTACTAAAAGACCTTTTTGTCTTTTAGTAAAATATTATATAGCTTTGTCAAGGTAAAAAAATACTTAAGAGGATGAAAAAAAATATAACAATTGGAGAAATCGTAGCAATTGACTACAGAGCAGCAGCAGTATTTAAAGCGGCAGGAATAGATTTTTGCTGTGGAGGGAAAAAAAGTATAGATGAAACTTGAAATTACCCGGCTGTCAGGTGAACATGAATTTGCAGGTGGAGCAATGGATAAAATAAATGTTATTACATCAAATTACCTGGTGCCTGCCGATGGATGCAATTCGTATCATGTCACATTTAAGCTGCTTCGGGAATTTGAAGATGATCTGCATATTCATGTGCATCTGGAAAATAATATTTTATTCCCAAAGGCATTAACAGCAGCGAATTAAATAATATAGGAAAGCATGAGATCTTAATTAATCCCGTATAATTAAAACTAATTAAACTATGAAGACAAAAAACCTTTGGATCAGCTTTATTGCAGTTATGGTAATCTCTTTCGCCGTTCTGCTTTATTTTGGCAGGGAGATTTACAAACAGGCTCCTCCTATTCCAGTTAAGGTGATCACCCCTGATGGGAAAGTATTGTTTACAGGGCAGAACATAAAAGATGGTCAGAATGTCTGGCAGTCTGTGGGCGGTCAGGAAATTGGGACTGTTTGGGGACATGGAGCTTACCAGGCTCCCGATTGGAGTGCCGACTGGCTGCATAAGGAAGCTGTATATATTCTCGACAGACTAGCTTTACAGCAGGATGGCAAACCTTATAAAGAATTAAGTGAAGAAAGACAGGCTTTTCTGAAAATATTGCTGCAGAAAGAACTCCGCAAAAACACTTATGATCCTGCAACAGGAATACTTACAGTTTCAGAGCTGAGGGCAGAGGCAATTGCTTCAAACAGTAAATTTTATGGCGGATTATTCACCAATGATCCCGCCCTGTCTGGTCTGCGGAACTCTTACAGCATTCCTGAAAACTCATTGAAAGATCAGGCCAGGGTTCCTCTACTGAATAATTTCTTTTTCTGGATTTCATGGGCTTGTGTTACAGAACGTCCGGGCCAGTCTATCACATATACCAACAACTGGCCGGCAGAGGAACTTGTTGGTAATAAGCCATCTGGATCACTTTTGCTATGGACCGGGTTCAGTGTAATTGTCCTTATAGC
>JANYIW010000391.1 GCA_025358645.1 Bacteroidales bacterium | reverse complement strand
TCCTTTTCCTTTTATAATATCAGAAGCGGGCCCTTCTTCTCCGAAAGGGCTTATCCCTTTTACCCGGTACCATGTTTGTTCGTTGTTGCTACTCAGCGAATCTGTATAAACAAAATAATTGAGGTTTTCATCCTCTGAGAGGTTAACCAGGGGCAAATCCGAAACAGGAGCAAAGCTAACTCCATCGACACTCTTTTCGAGGATATAAGCAGTATAAGTACCTTTGTGAAGCATTATCGGCCATTGGAACTTAACTTCTTTATCGAGGAAGATGGCCCGCACATCAGTTATCGCTTGAAGTTTTGTTATCAAACCTGCATCAAGCACAACTACAGCAGGCTCAATCTGCATTCCATCAGGTATATTAGCCGGCGAAATGCTGTAGGCATAACGTTCATCGGGCAAAACATTCCGGTCGGTGAATTGTAAACCGGCAGCCCTGGCTATTACCGGAGATAAATCGCACATAAACAGGGCAAATCCGAAACGTACTTCCAGGTCGCTGTAGGCTTTCATGAAACCGGTAAAATTATCGCTTTCTGTCGGTGGTTGAAATTCAGTTCCGTAAATAGCTTCCTGCACTACAGCCGATCGAGGTTCCGAAAGAACAAGAATATCGAAAGCATCATTGCCTGAAGGTCTTATTGGCATAGGAGTCAACAGTTCACCTTTACTCAATCCATCGGTAATATAGACGCCGCCCTTTGCAATAATATAGCGCTTAATTATATACCCATATTTAATACCTACCTGCCACACTGGGATAGAAGCGGGAGCCCAACGGAGCACAACAGAATCCTTTTTCACCAGGGCAACACAGGCTATTTTATTATCAGTTTGGGCCAAAGCGCTGCCTGCAAAACACCAGAAAATGGTTACAAACAGGATGCTGGGGCATGTTCTTTTCATAATTGACAGTTGTAAATCTGTTATGCTAATAGAAATAATTAATGTTAAACACTCTTGATGTAGTAATTTTATTCAACCCCGGTAACCGGTAATTGATATTAAACGGATAGCTGCCCTGTGAAATGTTACTGATACTGCCTGCAAGTAAACGCTGAGCCTGTGGCGGGATATTGGTATTTCCCATATATAAAGCAGCAGCTTTGTTACGAAGCTCTGAAAAATCGGAATAAACATAATGTGGCACGTCGTACCGGAAAAGTACATCCCCATTTCTGGAGGAAGTTTGCGTACCATCCAGTAGATAACCACTTTCACCTGTATTATATATAACCATTGCCTTCAAAGGGAACACTCCAAGAATGTTTGTATTACGGTTGAGGATTATACCAGCCGTACCATATAGTTCATACACTTGAGGATTTACATGCGAATCGATCCAGGAAACACCTCTTTGTGCATCTGCAAACACCAAAGGTTCAAAACTTGTACCCAGGCCTTCTGTCTCATACTTGTCGAATGTTTCATTTAAAGTAGATTTAATATACAATATACTCATAAGCGTTACATCAGTACTTAATTGTACTTTCCAACCGGATAACAGGGAATTCAGTTTATCGTTAAATGTCGAATACATGCTGGTACGGAATGAATAGGAATGAAGTATACTTTCGGTTTCAGCAGTTATCGTACCGGTAAGCTGATTTTTTGCTATGCTAAGTGAATCAGAAGCATTGGTCGTAGACATTTTAATCTCACTTCTTTGCAGGTTGCGATCCATTGCTCCTGCCGACAAAGGTTTCTTTACGATGGACATGTCGTAAACAACTGATGTATTGAGGGTCTTTGGAATATCAAAATAAACCATTGTTTCAGCATCGCTATAAGTAACAGGCGCCTCTGCAATACCTTTATTGGTCTTAAACCTTGCAAAATAGCCCCATTTATTTCCTTCGCCTTCAGGCCTGAACAGATTTGGTTGCCCCACTCCAAGTTTAATATAGCCACGGGGGTACTCGTCTCTGTAAAAATTATACTGGTTTATTACAGGATAACTATAAGCCACGTTGTTATCGGGGATTGACTTTGGCTCATCACCAGTAGTGAACACTGTCTGGCTTACTTCGGAGTCGCTTGTAAGTGGTTGCCATCCTGAGCTTGTTTTTTTCTCAATGTGTACTTTTACTGTGGCAGTGATCTTCTGTTTTCCGGGAAGAATATTCTGCAATTTCAAAGTGGCCATATCCCGGAGGTCGTTCCATTGCACCGTACCTGTAATTGTTTGATTTTCGGTGGTAAGAAGTTTAAAATAATCGAGCCTGACACGGTAAACAGCATACTGATCGGTTATGTTAACCATGCCAAATTCTTTGTCGATGTTTGTATTAAAGGATACCTGTGGTGCAGCAAATACATCTACTCCGCTATTACCTTCTGCCGGCTTAATATCACCTATCAGTTTAATTTCCCCAAGCTCATTGCCATTAGTGACAATAACACATTCCTCTCCAAGGGTAACTGCTACATTAACTTTCCCTTTCATTAACCCTCCTAAAATACTGTACCTGGCTGCAATATTACCC
>JANYIW010000335.1 GCA_025358645.1 Bacteroidales bacterium | reverse complement strand
TCCTGAATGTGGCAGTTGGAGGAAACTGGGGAGGAGCACAGGGCATTGACGACTCAATATTCCCTCGTTCAATGGTTGTTGATTATGTGCGGGTGTACCAGATAAAGTAGAGATTCTGGCGTTTCACTTTATCTTGTTTTTGTAAAAAGTTTCTTATCGGAAAGTAGGATTTTGTTCACCGGCTACCTCATTAATCGCCACGCTCGTACCTTTCAGGAGCATGCCGTGTAGTTGTTTGTTAGCCTCGTGAAGACTTTTCCCTCCAAAATTTTGAATTTCAAACAGTATTTCGTCTAACTGTCTTTCAGTTAACCATTCTGTGCAATCGCTTGTGACATTGTTTTTTTGATCGCCTTTTTAAACTCAATTGGCAACAAAACCTGCTTACAATTATCACGCAGACTTTTCTGTGGTTCCTATGGAACACCAAGCCCCTGGTCAATTACTTACCAACCAAGCTGACGAAGTTTATCAAGAAAAGGTTTTTCATTGTTTATGTATTCTGCCATTATTGGTTTATTTTGGTTGTTTGATAAGCCTGTTCCGGATGTTTGATCATTTCAGGATAAAGGTAACGCAACTCTTTTCTTTCGATTAGAGGGTTAAGAAAATTTCTGCGTAAATAATCTTCGCGCTTTTTCAGAATTAAAGCCAGTTCAGTTGATTTATAAGGTTTTATTAAACATATTTCTTTAATAATTCCCTCAAGTAATGATGAATTATTTTCCCTCTTTTTAATATTGTTTATCTTAAGCCGCAGAGTTTCAGGGAATATTGAGGTAATCTTTTCAATGTCTCCTTCCTCTTGTTGTGTACTAATCTTAGCAGCTTTAGGACCAACAGATCCATCAGCTTGTGTACTAAGAGTATCAGCTTGTGTACTAAGAGTATTAGCTTGTGTACTAAGAGTATTAGCTTGTGTACTAAGAGCAGCAGGTTGTGTACTAATATCTTTCTCAATTTCAACATTAAGTTCACTGCCAGCAATATAATATGTTGCTTTCCCCCTTCCTTTAGATGTAAGCAGTCCAAAGTTTCTTAATATTCTTAATTCGTTGCTGGCCCTCAATGAATCACAATCTGACATTTGCCTGTAAACAGGATTATTGATAGCGCCAACTTCCCTTACAAACACTAAAGATTGTTTTTGAGAATCATTAAGGTTAAACTTATCAAAGAGCTTAAGCCATTTAATATCCTTTTCATCTAAAAAATGATGTAACAGCAGCCTTGCTGTAAATTCATTATGATCCCGGCTTGATTCAAAAGTAGGAGGAACCATATGAGCATCTGTCATCATACGGCGCATTGCTCTGATACCTGATCCTTTTGTTTCTGCGAGATTAGTGTCGTGGAATACGGCAGCTATAAATGGATTTCGGGATTCACTTCCGGGCTGGCCCAGCCTATCTTCTGATTTAAGAGAAAAACCGGGATTTATTATTTCTATCCGGTTATCATAACGAATTACCTGAGTTGGTTTATGTTCCCTGTAGGATCTGTGCATAAGAGCATTAACCAACGCTTCCCGAAGAGCTTTTGTAGGAAGACCAACTGCCTCAGCCTGAGGGCTATCCTCTGTCAGCAGAAACCCTTTTGGCAAGTCTGCTACTATAGCCTCAATCATCCTGTAGAGAATCAGAATTAGGGGTCCCATCATATCGATCGTTGAAAATCGGTTATCCGGGTCTTCAACCCAATTATTACCCGGAACCCGGATATAATCTGCCCGAAGCATAGGAAAAGTTCTTCTCTGGGCTTTTGCAGTTCCGAATAATAATAGTCCTGCCATATTTAATTCAACGGGATTCTCTCTGGAAAAACATCCAAGTGCATATAGCAGATCCTTGTCATCATAGGTTAATTCTTCTGCTGAAGGGTTTACTTTCTCTCTGAGCATCCTGTACCTTTTTAATGCATTTTCATCAATATCTTCCATACCAGTAGCTTTTACAGGTGTCTGGTCGTAACTGGTATTGTCACGATAAAATACATGCATATCATCACTTGTACAATGTTGATCGGTTGAGCCGATTCTACGCATTGCGCCGTATGGTAATCCATCTGTTTTAAAATAGGCGGGTTTTTGGCCATGGGCTAGTTCATGGATCAGTATTTTAATTACAATGAGGCCGGAAACTTCTTCTATAGAAAGTTCAGGTCTGATAGCCAGATTGAACATGGAAGCGCACTGGGTTGAAAAATCTTTCTGAAACTTGTCCAGATCCTTTACTCCAACAACCTTGTATTGGGGAGTTTCCGCCGACTCATCAGCAGCTATTCCAATAAGTATATAACCACCGCCCATACCCGGCTCATTACAGAAAGCACAAACTGTCTCCATGGCAGAGACAGAACTCTCACTGCCCCTTTTAGCTTCAATCCAGTTACATTCGTCCTGTTCGTTTAACAAGTCAAATAATTCCTTAACGCTATAATTCATCTGGTTTATAGTTTTTGTTTGGAAGTATTTCAACTATGATGTTTAGCCATATCTGAGGTTTTTTATTCTGCTTTTCAATTGAGAGTATTGTATTTCTAATGCGAATCCCTCCATGCCTTATAATTTCTATTAAATATCTGTATTTCAATGTTTAAAATTAAAGAATATATGCATTTTTGTCACAGATATAGTAACTATTTGTGACTGGAAATTATTTAAAACATCTTTTGTCAGAATAAACGAAATAACAAATTGTAAATTGGTCATAAATTATCCTTTGATTCCATCATAAACTTCAATATCACCTAAAAGCGTAATAAATTAAAATATCACGTAAAAGCGTGATAAATCAAATTATCACATTATTTGTAACAGTATCAGCATTTAAAGATTTTAGTTAATATTTTATTCTGTGTTTGTCATCCGCTTGCTGGTTCCGGGTACTTAAGCAACTTACTTCTACACAATTAACATATTCGCTACTATAAAAAATATACGGAAGCTATTATGATCAGGATTATACAAACTATTGTTATATAAGAATATATACTTCCAAAATTGAAAGTCCAGCCCATAACAGGATATAACTTAGGAACTATTAATCTTGGGTCATTACGATTGAAATAAAAAATGCTTTTCCAATTGTTAGGATTTTTACTCATTGAATCAAGAATCGCCTGCTCAAGTTCAGATTTCATCTTTTAAAATTAAAGGTTATTACTATCGTTACATTCTCTTAGCAGACTGATTTACTTCAAATATAAGAAAAATTGATTAACAAATAATCCACTTTTTAAAGTTTTTCAGAAAATGTCCATGAGGCCTTTGGACTGGTTAATTGCGGCAAGTGCGTAAAAAAGGA
>JANYIW010000260.1 GCA_025358645.1 Bacteroidales bacterium | reverse complement strand
ATTCACTGGCCCATTCAGTGACAACAATCACTATGATTATGTTGCTGATTGCCGGAGCCGGAGCTTTGAAACAGGTTCTGGTAGATAGCGGTGTAAGCAATTATATAGGTGAACTGCTGAGTCAATCTACTCTTTCACCTCTGTTTCTGGGATGGCTGATTGCAACAATTCTGAGGTTTTGTGTCGGTTCAGCTACAGTGGCGGGTATTACTACGGCAGGCATAGTTCTGCCATTAGTCACCGGGGGATTGGTAAAGCCAGAACTGATGGTACTTGCAATCGGTTCTGGAAGTCTGATGTTCGGACATGTGAATGATGGTGGATTCTGGCTCTTCAAGGAATACTTCAATCTCAGTATTAAGGATACGCTGAAAACATGGAGCGTGATGGAAACATCTATTGGTATAACAGGATTGATAGGGGTATTAGTTCTTAACATTTTTGTGAAATGAATTGATAGTTAATATTTGAATTAATTTCCATGAAGAAAATACTTTCATTGATTTCTTTAATTCTTTTTGCTTATACGCTTAAGTCTCAAAAAGGTGCGCCATTGCTTACTAATTTTAAGGAAAGCAGTGAGCTGGAAAACCAGAGCTGGGCTATATGTCAGGATATTAACCATGTGATGTTATTTGCAAACAGGAAGGGGATATCATCATTTGACGGACAGGATTGGCTTTCTATCCGGATACCTACAATACCTTTCTCGATGCAGGCAAATCCGGGAAATGGGAAAATCTATGTCGGAGGCGATAATAGTTATGGACTAATGGAGAAAGACCTGACAGGATCGTATAAATATGTATCATTATCCGGAGATGCTAAAGATATTGGAATAATTACTCAAATTTTTTTTAATGATTCTATAGCATGGTTTTATGGAGAGAAATCAATAAGCCGGCAAAATCTTGAGAATGGCAAACTTGAATTTCGTATTATCTCAAAAGATGATAGTCCATTTACAGGAATGATCGTTACTCCGACGAATATATTTATCAATGTTATGAATAAGGGGTTGTACAGGCTTGAAAGAGGAACTCTGTTTCCGGTTGTTAACGGTTATCTGACCGAAAAAATTGATGTTCTCTTCTCCCTGCCTTATAATAAAAGTATGGTTTTGGTGGGTCTAAGCACTGGAAAACTATTACTTTTCGATGGGAGAAAGTACAATGATTATAAAATCAATGATGACGGATACCTGAAGGAGAATATTTTGTCGGAGGGGATTGCAATCGGTGATAGCCTTTATGCTTTTTCAACGCTTGATGGAGGGGCGCTGGTTGTCGATAGAATGAGTGGTAAAATCCGGTTTACAATAAATAATCAGAATAAACTTCCCGATAATGAGATCTTTGCCATGGGACTCGATAAAAGCGGCGGTTTATGGCTTTCCCATCAATATGGACTTACACGGGCCGACCTGAACCTACCCGTAGGAAATTTCAGTATTTACCCCGGACTTAAGGGTAATCTGACAACATCTCTGATGCATAATAATGAACTATATGTTGGAACCAGTGAAGGAGTCTTTTATCTGACCAAGGTTGAGAATTATTCTGAAGCTCAGATTCTTACTAAGAACAAACCGGAGGCAAATAGCAACCGTAAAAATATTTTCATCAGGATTTTCGGCAGGAAAATTGTAAAGGACAAAAATGCTTCTATTGCTTCTTCCATAAGAACAGGAACTGCTAACAAAAACAAATTATCAGGTGATAAATACATCAAAGGAACCGTTAGCAAGCTTAATTCTATTAATTATATTTTCAAAAAAGTTGAAGGATCTAATGAAAAATGCCGACAACTGGTGTCTACAGTAAATGGGGTATTGGCTGCAACTAATAAAGGGCTTCAGGTGATTAATAATCACAAAGCAGAAATAATAGCAGGAAACAGATATGTAAATTTTATCAGCTGGAAACCTGTGGATAAGAAATATTATATTGCAGCGAGAGATGGATATTTTTCAGTAAAGTTTCAGAATGGCAGATGGTTATCAGAATCTTTAGATCGCGGATTTACCGATGCTGTTTATTCAGTTATTAAAACCGATAATAATACTTTATGGCTTGGGATAGATAATGCGGCCCTTCGTGCAGATATCAGCAAGGGGTCTGATGCAGTGAAATATACCAGGGTAAGCATTAAAAATGATTTTCCACAGCGTTATGTTATCGATTTAATTAACGATTCTATTTACCTGTACACTGAATCGGGAATTTATTTTTATGATAATCTGTCAAAAAGATTTATTCAATCGAGATCTGATAAAAGCTCACCAGGGTCAAAGGTGAAATATCTTTATCCTCTTTCAAATATGCCATGGATAAGGCGTGGTAATGAATGGATCTACTTACACCCAGTTAACAAAGTGGTTGAAAAAGAGATGTCACTCTTTAAAATATTTAATGATGCGATATCAATAAATGTTGGAAATAATAACCTATGGCTGATAGATGGAGAAAACCAGCTTTTCAGGATCGATCTTAACAAACCATCAAAAATTAATTCGGAAAGTGATGTTTTCGTAAAAAGGATTTACGATGAAAAGGAAACAACATTTAATTTATCAAATATTATCTTAAACAGGGGAGATAATATCATTAATTTTGATATTGTTGCACCAG
>JANYIW010000244.1 GCA_025358645.1 Bacteroidales bacterium | reverse complement strand
TTCGAAGGAAAGCTTTTCTATCATATTTCGACTGATGAAGTATATGGCTCACTTGGTAAAGAAGGCCTCTTCACAGAAAAGACAGCCTACGATCCCAGAAGTCCATATTCAGCTTCAAAAGCCAGCTCCGACCATCTTGTAAGAGCGTATAATCATACTTTCGGAGTCCCTGCGTTGATCTCAAATTGCTCAAATAACTACGGGCCAAACCAGTTTCCCGAAAAGCTGATACCTCTCGTTATAAACAATATTAAAAATAATAAACCTATCCCTGTTTACGGGAAGGGGGAGAATATCCGCGACTGGTTATATGTTGAGGATCATGCCTCAGCAATAGATCTGATCTTTCATAGGGGAAAGGTTGGGGAAACTTATAATATAGGTGGTAATAATGAATGGAAGAACCTGGATCTCATTTTACTTCTCTGCAAAATCCTGGATAAAAAACTTAACCGTGTTGCAGGAACATCAGAAAAGCTTATTACTTATGTGAAAGACAGACCCGGACATGATCTGAGATATGCAATTGACTCCTCTAAATTACAGGAAGAGCTGGGATGGTCGCCAATACCGGAATTTGCTGAGGGTCTTGAAAAAACAGTCGAATGGTATCTCACAAACAGTAAATGGCTCGACAGGGTATTATCAGGAGACTATAGTAAATACTACGACCTTATGTACTCTGGCAGATAACACATTTAATCAGAGGATTCTCTTCATCCTATTTATTATTTCGTCACCCAGAGCGGTTTTTTGTTTTATATGTTCTTGTATTGCTGCTACTACGCTGTTTGATTCAAACTCGCCTCTAACATGCTCAAAATCAAGCTTTTTAACCTCATCGCCCCCATCGATCCCAAACCCGGTCATCGCCGACAGTGTGAATTCTTTCCTTGCATCCTCATATAGCAGATTATCCAGATCAATAACACTTTTTTTCCACTTTTTTACTATTGTAATGACATCCTTCGCCGTTAATTTATTGATTGCCATTCCGGCTTCTTCTTCTATACTTTCGCATGCCCAGGTCCACTCCCATCTGTAATATGAATTATGCAAACCTATAAATGATTTTGCCAGAACCTCAACCGAAGAGATCATTCCCGACTCAATGTCATCTAAAAGCTTGTCTACATCTTTCTTTGGTGCAATCAATCCTGCCAGATCAACCCATTCTCCACTTCCGTGCGACCTGTCGGGGGCAAGCCGTTGCTGAAGCTCTTCATTTGTTCTTAAATCACATTTTTCAAGCTGTTTTATTAATGAGTTTCCCAGGAACTTATTAATTCCGATCTGATACAGTTCTATTCCCCGCTCCAGAGATGACAAAGTGATTTTCATGTTATTGTAGGTAACTGAAGTAGTCCCGGGGAGTGATGCTGATTTAAGCTTTTGCAAAATCTCCCTTCCCTCGAACATCTTCCGGATTGTATAAGGACTGAGGAGATTAAAGTTAACCTGGTCAATCTTGCATGGATCTTTCCTCATGTCGCGGATGGGCCATTTCTGCGCATCTCTGATTGTGCCTACGCTTTTCAGATTAACACCAGGGACAAGTATACTTTCATCATTACTTTCTATAAGATATGAAAATGGTAGAGAGGATGTATCCAGATTCTTATAATGACGGCCCATTATAAGTGTATATGGGCCTATACGTGCCGGCCACAGAAGATATGAATCACTTGTTGTCTTAGAACCCCTTTCCATTATTCCCTGGTGAATAGGTCCAAGTTTGTACATGTGGTTACTCTGGTTTGAACCGCTTCCGGCATTCATAAATGAAAAGATTCCTGCTATGAGAAGAGTTGATTTGTGGTGAGTAACTGTATAGGGACCGGCAAATATTGAACATGCCTCTCCATGAAATCCTCCGCAGTTGGCA
Source organism: Bacteroidales bacterium (assembly GCA_025358645.1). Taxonomy (GTDB): domain Bacteria; phylum Bacteroidota; class Bacteroidia; order Bacteroidales; family VadinHA17; genus LD21. The sequence goes on along the minus strand of JANYIW010000244.1, from coordinate 638 downwards.
AAGAACAGGGAGTTTTCTGCCGAATATTGTTTGGCAAGTACGCATCCCTGCCCGATGAAACACTTATCAATCAGTGTTGATTCGGTAACTCTTGATCCTGAACAGATAATAAAATGTTCCATTATGACTCCCGGACCTATATAAGCAGGATCTGATTCAGAACTGTTTACCGATCCTTCATTAAGAGTTATGGCTCCATCTATGTGGCTGAAAGAGCAGAATTTTACATTACGTATATTGCCTGAATTGAAAATTCTGGAGTTTTGTCCTATTGTTCCTCTTTCTGATGAATGTGATAAGGAATAATCATCAACCATTTTCTCAATTATTCTTATAGCTTCACTTCTATGCCGGTACAACGCTATTATGTATGCCTCATGTGCAGAAAGTCTGTCCCAGATTTTTACTGCCCTACCCCCGGTTTCGTTCAGGACATTTACTGTAGTGCCGTTCCCGAAAGTTGAAATGCCTTCTGTACAAATTTTCCCACAATTCTTTATAATTACCTCATCTTCTATATTATAATTTGCAACATAATCACCAATATTATGGATTATACCATTTGATCCGATGGTACAGTTATGCAGTCGGGCGTTGAGGATACCGCTCGGTATGCTGACTCCTGATTCATCGATAAA
>JANYIW010000164.1 GCA_025358645.1 Bacteroidales bacterium | reverse complement strand
CCGTCAACTCCTGCCGCACCGATTCCAGGTTCGCGCTCAACTCCGACCGCACCTCGTCGATCTTCTTATAAATCCCCGCCGCCCGGATCGACGCCGACTTCGCCTGCGCCTCCCGGTCCTCCTTCATCTCGTGCCGCAACTCTGAAATATCCTCCTCCATCCCCTCCACCCGCTCCGTCAGCGCGACCTGCGAACTCTCCAACTGCTCCACCGGCGGAAAACCCACGCGCGGTTTTCGACGCTCAAAAAAATCGTCGATCTGGTTGATCGCGACACACAGCGACGCCAGCCCCACCACCAGCCAGCCAATCGCCTCATAAGAACTAGGTGACAACATAATTTAAAAACATTTGATGTTTACATGCACTTGCGAGCCGCCCTTTTTCCCCCTCGCCCCCAACTGTTAAATCAAAATATTGGTTCGGTCTCTGGTCTTTAGTCATACCCACTGTTAAATCGCCTAAAGTCCAAGGGCCTTTTGGATCATTATCAGGATTTGAATAATTCTTATAATCTTTCTTAAAACCATTAAAAATTGTTTCTTTTTTTGTTAGAGCAAAAACATATTCATGATCCACAGAGATGAAATTTTGAGACAATTGGGAAGATGCCCTTCTCCTCCAGACAAAAGAAGTAATGAAACTACTCGGCCCAAATATTTCATTACAAATCAGTCTCAGATTTGCTTGCTCATTATCATCGATTGATATAAAAAGAACCCCATTCTTATCAAGAAGTTTATGTAATAGTTGTAATCGTGGATACATCATGCAAAGCCACTTATCGTGCCTGGCAAGATCGTCAATTCCAATAGCAGCTTCCTTACCGTTCTCTTTTGCCTTCAGGGTAGTTTCAAGCCATTTTCTGATCTTAGGATGGTTGACATTGTCATTATATACCCAGTTCTCGTTTCCTGTGTTGTATGGCGGATCTATATAAATACATTTGATTTTACCCTCATACTCAGGTAAAAGGCTCTTCAGTGCTTCGAGGTTATCACCATGAATAATCTTATTGCCTTTATTGACCGGTTCCTCTGATTCGCCCTTACCTGCACTAAAGCCATATTTATGCTCCAGAATCTTAAAGGGTACATCCCTGTGGTGATTTATTACTTTCTCTTTTCCTATCCAGCTCAATGTCGGCATATTGTTCTTTCTTCCTTTTTCTTAAAATTAATTTTACTTCCCGCCTGATCTAATTACAGACGATAAACATAAATCTGATTCACCTGTTTTTCATACTGGCAGACAAAACCAAAAATACATATAATAAAGGAAATCAGGAAGAAAAAAACTGCAGACTGTGCAAAGCTTGCAGTTTTTACAAAGTGAACCGGAAAAGGTTAACATTTAGAATAACAGCCATATTTAGGTTGTGTAAGATACTTTCCTGTAAGTAAAATAAAAGAAACAGGGCAACAAATAAGAGAAAATGTTTACACCAAATATTAACAAGTGGTTAGCAGATAAGAGAAGGATAATTACTTTCCGATACAGAAAGTACTTTTTATCTGTATTGAGTTGAATTACTAATAGATAAGATTCAAAGATTGAATTTGGGGGACAAATAGGGGACTTTAATTTATATTTTGTTAGATTTTACCTCTCTGTTACCAATCTGAGGATTTTGACTTTTTTGACATTTTTAATTTTAAATCCTCTATCATTAGTTTTGCCTTGGCTTCAGTTCCTTTTTTTATTGACAAATAAATTTCATTCATTTTTTTTGCACTAATATTAGGATAGGTTTTTTCTGTTTCATCCAAAGTTGTAATTAATCCAGAATAAGCACTTTCTTTATTATTAAATGGAACTAAAAAATTTGTCATCTCAAATTTATATTTCCCATCTTTTACCCAAAGGTTCATTTGAAAATTCACATCTGTTGTAAATCTTCTTTCACCGAGATACCTATAAACATAACTGACTTCTATTATCCCTTTCCCTAGTAATTCTCCACTTTCCTTATCAGCTATCTGCAAAACTTCTTTTGAACTTTTAAAGTTTTCATTAAACCACTCTCTACCACGGATAAAAAGATCATCTTTATTGACACCTGAAATTTCAGCTGTTTCAGTATAAGTTAAAGGTTCTTGCTGACCTGAAACCAAGTAATAATTGAACAAAAAAAATGAGATACTAAGAATAATTGTCTTCATGGCGAGGTGCTTTGAGATTACCAAAGTTATTAAATTCCGATATATCAAACAAAAAACCCCTAGATTTCTCTGAGGGGTGCTGATTTGCCTTATTGTTTACTCTGACCGATCAAATGTAATTCCTTTAATAGGGGGTATCAATTCTATTGTTTTTAGTTCAGTAGCCTGCATCCGAGGTAAGGAGTATTGCAACAATTTTTCAAACAGTAGTATCCTTTTTTCAGGCTCTAAAATTTTGAAGTCCATTTCCACCTGTTCCCAATTTTCATTTAAAAAATCATTTATTTTTTCTCTTAATTCTTTTGTTAATCTGTTTGGTGTTCCCTCATTCCGGCCACCCGTCTTAATTCCTCTTGCCATTTCTTATATTTTATTATCATTATTTTATCAGAATTGTGTATAAAGAATTTCCATTCATTTGAGGTTAGTATATATCCTCTTTTTGCTCCAAAATTCTTTAAAACCCAGAATACTAATTCCTCATCCATCTAAATCTGTCTATTTTAGAATGTTCTTGGTTACAAAATCAGGGTACAAAACACTACTTAACATAGACTAATAACATCGGGCTGCTTCTTTAACTTTTTTGTTAAGTTCATTAATCAGATCATTTCCCTTTTCATTTGAGGTTTTAGTCAGATCCTTTATAAATGTCCTCAGATCATAAGCCTGTTTTTTGCTTATATCCCCGCTAAGCTGCCATTCTTTAACCTTATTTAATACTTGAGACTGTCCAAGCTCTAAAATGCTGTATAAAGCAAGGTTTTCAGCTAATTCCTTTTTACTTCCTGTCGGTTTCATATTGATTAATTTTGAATTGATTTTTTGAATTGCCAAATATTCATTTTTCCATCTGATTACAAGTTCATTATAAAAAACCTGATCAGTCAACAATCCGGCTGTAATTTCAGGCTTTTTAAATTGCTGCCTCAACTGTTTTTTAAATCTTATCTCATACCTCAATACATGCCTGTTTTTGTATAGTTCCGGGATTGGTTGTCTTTTTACTTTCTGTTCATACTCTTTGCCATAAAAAACTAACTGCCTTAACTGGTTATTATAATACAGCCCATTAGGTTGAGGCAACCGCTTATAATATTGAGCTTCCCCCAAATAGGGGTAATATATTTCTTCAGGAAATTGCATTATTAAATTATTTGCAAAGTCAATCCGGGTAATATTGGACAGGTGAAAGGGTAAATGTAGGGTATCACTAATTTTGTCAATAGCCCGCTTTGTATCCCCTTTTGTTAATGTTTTAAAGTTATCCCCCAGCAAGTATTTACAAAGACTGCTATCATAAACTTTAATCCGGTTTTCTGATATACTTACTTTCAGGCTGTCCAAATACCCAGTAATATATTCCCCAAACTGATTATTTCCCTGATTTGATACAGAGGTTAAATACTGGGGAATTGTAGCTAAAAAACTTATGCCGGGACTTTGTTCTTTTGTAAGGGCCAAATCTATATTATCATACATCGGTTACAAATTTGAGGTACAAAACACTGCTTAACATAAGGGGAAGGGGGGAAGTCATCCCCCGGCCCTTAATTCTTTCCGGTTACATTTTTAGTAACTGCCTTTTTTCTCAATGCCTCAACTTCATGAGTTAATTCCCCATCTGTAAACAGATCCCAAAGACTGTTTGTATCATTCCGGCAACCCCTTGCAATAAATATTTCAATTGTGTTAATGCTAGTATCCTTAAAATCAGAATTGAAAACTATTATACAGCCGTCATTTGTTCCGTTAATATCCCCATAAGCAAAAGGGGTTTCAATGTCGGGACGTTTAACAGATGTAACATTATGGCTACCTTTTGTAATTGCATAATCTGTTTTTTTACCTGTCCACCGGTCGGGACGGGGTACATAGTTAAATGATAACCCTCCTACATTGAATTTAAGTTTATTGATTAACAGGATATCAAATAAATCATATTCTCCGGTTGAGGCAGTTATATCAAACCTGCTTTGAGCTTCTGTGAGTCTTTGGCCCTTGTAATAATCTGTCAGGATCATTTTAAGCCTCCTTTCTTGTTTAAGGTGACATAAGTTGAGGCGTCCTTTTCAAGTTCATCAGAAGCTTTAAAACGGTTTGTTTTTAACCATGCCTCTAATTCTAGTCTGTCAAAATAAAGGTGTTTTGCTTGTTTATAATATGGGATCTTCCCCCAGCAAGTCAATTTATAGAGATGACTTTTACTTAACCCTGTGAGGGTGCAAGTCTCATCCAGATTTAAAACTGATTTGGATAAATTTAACAGGTTCTGAATGTTTGTAAGCTGTTCACCCTGCTTTTGCAGTAATTCTAATACTATACTTTCCATTTATCGGATTGTTTAATTAATAAATGGACTTTGGCCAAAGTCATCCTTGATTGTCAAGGACAGGTCAAAGATTAGAAAGAATGTAAAGTATTAGAATAGACAGGGATTTACTGTAAAGAGGGGTAAAGGTTTTTATTCTTTGAGACTGCTAGTTATATTGTCAATATCAATACTGCCTTTAGGTTTACTGTTTTTATTATTCCCGGAACCACTTCTATTTTGTTTTATACTTTCTGAAAAGGGTTCTTTGTCCTTATTTATAAAATGATCTTTAATTAGTTTGTTAATGTCGGTATCCCTATCAATGAAGCCTTTTTTTGAAAGTTCCTCAATAAGATAACCTAAAAGTCGGTCTGACTTTTGCCACCAAATGGGATTTATTGTACTGTGATGTAGAGGTGTTTTTCTGCTTTTACCCATACATCAAAAGGGTTATCTGAAT
>JANYIW010000154.1 GCA_025358645.1 Bacteroidales bacterium | reverse complement strand
GACGGTTTAACAAGATCTCAGTATGATAATCCTGACTTAAAATGGGAAACATCTACTACTTTAAACGCTGGTATCGACTTTTCATTATTTAATAGCAGAATTACTGGTTCGGTAGAATATTTCAACAAGAAAACCGTTGACCTGCTTTTTAACGCAGAAGCTGCAATGCCAGGACCTTCAGGAGCAAGAAGATGGACAAACCTTAATGCCAATGTAACCAACAAAGGATTTGAAATTGGTTTAAACGGAATGCTTGTTAAAACTGCTGAAGTCACCTTCAGTATTGGCGGTAACGTAAGTTTCCTTCAGAATAAACTGACTAACTTCAGCGGTGTAGTTGAAACCGGCATTTTGAGCGGCCAGGGTATAACAGGTACTCCAAGTCAGCGTTTTATTAGTGGCCAGCCTCTTAACGTATATTACATGCTGATATTTAATGGCTTAGACGCTACAGGTGTAGGCACTTACAGTGATTCAAAACAATACATACACGATCCTAATCCAAAAACTATTCTTGGTCTCGTTTCCAGTGCCACATATAAAAACTTTGATCTGTTAGTTAACCTCAATGGAGCTTTCGGCCACTATATCTATAATAATACAGCGACAAGTGTACTTGTGGCTAGTAATCCCAGCAAAGGAAGAAATACATCACCGCTTTACACTATCACTGGTGAAAGTAATAGCAACGCACTTAAAGCGTCTACAAGATACCTTGAGAAAGGAGATTATTTACGTCTTAACAACCTGACTTTAGGTTACACTCTGAAAGGTTCTCCTCTGATTTTTAAATCATTGCGTTTTACTCTGACTGGTCAGAATCTTTTTTGTATCACCAAATTTACCGGATTTGATCCTGAAGTTAACGTAGATAAAAACATTAACGGAGTACCATCTTATGGTATTGAGTATACGCCTTATCCATCAGCCAGAACATATACGTTCGGAATTAGCGCATCATTTTAAATAATCTAGAAAACTTTATATTATGAAAAATATTAAGATAAAAATACCGGCTGCAATTGCAATCATCATTTTTGTATTTGCCGGTTGTTCAAAACTGGATGAAAAACTACAGGACCGGTTAACACTAAAACAGGTAGAAGAATCTACCGCAGGTACAACCGTAGATGTTTCAGCTCTATTAACTGAATCATACAAAACGCTCTATAACTTTAACGGTGGTGGAGATGTCAATATGCCAGAACATACTTCCGATTTATGGATTGCACCTACACGAGGAGGCGACTGGGATGATAATGGCGCATGGCGTGCATTGTACCAGCATACATGGGATGCCGATCATACAAATTTACGTGATTACTTTAATCGGTTAAGTTCCGGATTATTTACCGCGATTGACATTCTTCAATTCAGTCCAAATCCACAGCAGGAAGCTGAAGCACGTTACATCAGAGCCTTTTATGTGTTCTGGCTTTGCGATGGATGGGGACAGGTACCGATGCGTACACCAGGAGCACCTCTTGCTGACATACCTACAGTTATGAGCAGCAAAGACGCAATTAATTTTGTAATTTCTGAGCTGAAAGCAATTCTTCCTAACCTTCCTGATAATGTTCCGGCCTGGCAGGCCTCCAAGGCTGCTGCAAATGCACTTTTAGCCAAAGCATATATGAATAAAGCAGTTTTTGAAAGTGCCGATCGTAAAACATTTACGTTCAGCGCAGAGGATATGGATGCAACTATTCTCTACTGCGATGCCATCATCAACACGGGAAAATATGCACTGGAAGCCAACTATTTTGACAACTTCACTTCCGACAATGGTACAAACTCCTCAGAGTTGATTTTCTGTACCCACAACATAGCAGGTATTCAGTCTGGTAGCATGCGCGGAACCTGGATGTCAGGCTTGCATTATAATCAGACTCCAAGCGGATGGAACGGATTTACTACCCTGGCTGAGCTTTATAATTCTTTTGAAGCTGCAGACACGCGCAGAGGCATGGAATTACCCGCATTAAAAGCCACATACGGTTTAAGAGCCGGCTTACTCTATGGACAACAGTATGATAAAAATAGTGTAGCCCTGAAAGATCGTCAGGGAAATCCATTATTTTTTACACTGGAGAGTCCGATTATTGTTTCAGGCGCTGCTCTTGAAGTCAGCGGTGTTCGTGTTATGAAATTTATTCCGCCCGCCACAAACGAAGATATTCCTGGCAATCAATTTCCTTTCTTCAGATATGCAGATATTCTGTTAACCAAAGCTGAGGCATTAATGCGCAAGAGTAATAATGCTGGTGCCTTAACTATTGTGAATCAGGTAAGAACTGTTCGCGGAGCCGCTACCCTGACATCAATCGACGAAACGTCTTTATTAGCCGAAAGAGCTCGTGAATTGTATGTTGAAGGTTGGAGACGTACTGACCTCGTCCGTTTTGGCAAATTTCTTGATCCCTGGAATCAAAAAACAACAACAGACGATCCAAAATACTTATTGTTCCCATTCCCATCAGCTCAGATTGTTGCAAATCCGGGTTTAAAACAAAATCCAGGGTACTAATAAGATTATAAATAGTACAAGGTTAAACAATCATGTGCTATAGCGATTAAAAGTCAGGATGCAATGCATTCTGACTTTTATTTTTAAAAATTTATTGAATATGGTTATATTCATCCTTGAAATATAATGTAACCATCGCGACTATTCTTTAGTATCCATAATTCATTCATTTTATGTTCAGGAATAAAATTCTGGTATTCTTTATTGCCTTATCGATCGCCGGTTGTAAGCATGATAAAAAGATTGAAATCACTAAGGACACCTTGTTCGAGTTGATACCTCCGGAAGCAAGTGGAATCAATTTCATCAACAAATTAACCGATGAGAAAGACATGAATGTTTTTCTCTACCGTAATTTCTACAATGGCGGAGGAGTAGCAATAGGAGACATCAATAACGATGGGTTAGCTGATATTTATCTGACATCTAACATGGAGAAAAACAAATTGTACCTGAACCTGGGTAACTTTAAGTTTAAAGATATAACTGCCAGTTCAGGAACAGGCGGAGAACATGCATGGTCTACCGGCGCGGTGATGGTTGATATCAATGGCGATGGTTTACTGGATATATATGTCTGCAATGCTGGAAATGTTAAGGGTGATAACCGGAAAAATGAACTGTTCATTAACAATGGTGATCTTACTTTTTCTGAAAAGGCTGAAGAATATGGAATAGCTGACGATGGTCTTACTACCCATGCTGTTTTTTTTGATTATGATGGAGATGGCGACCTGGATCTTTTTATACTGAACAACAGTTTCATTCCGGCAAATAGCCTGGGTTTTTCCAACATGCGTGATGTAAGAAGCGAGAACTGGAACGTACCGGAAGCTCTTAAAGGAGGTGGTGATAAACTGTACAGAAACGACAATGGCAAATTCAAGGATGTGAGTAAGGAAGCAGGCATTTATGGTAGCCTCATCGCATTTGGAATGGGCGTAACGGTTGGAGATATTAACGGGGATATGTTACCTGATATCTACGTTGCGAACGACTTCTATGAACGCGACTATTTATATATCAATAATGGAGATGGAACTTTTAAAGAAAGTATAGAAGATGCTATGGGCCATATTAGTCTTTCCTCAATGGGAGCTGATATGGCCGATATTAATAACGATGGCTTACCTGATATATACGTAATAGATATGTTGCCGGAGGGAGATGCACGATTAAAAAACACCACTGATTTTGAAACTTACGATATTTACAACCTTAAGGTGAAACGCGATTTTTATCACCAGTTTCAGCAAAATACCTTACAGCTGAACAATGGGAATAAAACCTTTTCAGAAATCGCTTATCATAGTGGTGTTGCACAAACCGACTGGAGCTGGGGACCGCTGATATTCGACATGGACAACGACGGATACCAGGATATTTTTGTAACTAATGGTATTTATCGCGATCTCACAAACCAGGATTTTATCGATTTTTTTTCAAACAAAATTGTGCAGAAAATGATCGTAACAGGGGTAAAAGAAAAAGTCGACTCAATTATCAACAAAATGCCAAGCATTCCTATCCCTAACTATGCTTTCAGAAACAATGGAGATCTGACTTTCACAAATAAGAGCGCCGAATGGGGATTGAATACTCCCAGTTTCTCAAATGGTGCAGCTTATGCTGACCTTGATAATGATGGCGACCTTGATTTAGTTGTAAACAACGTTAACCAGCCCTGCTTTGTATACAAGAATTTAGCCAGCGAAAAAACCGGTAATCATTACCTGAAAGTACGGCTAAAAGGTGAAGGGATGAATACCTTTGGAATTGGAAGTGTTGTGAATGCCTATTTCGATGGTCAGATTCATAGACGGGAGTTGATACCATCCAGAGGTTTTCAATCTTCTGTCGACCCTGTTTTGAATTTTGGATTAGGAAAGACAACTGTGGTAGATTCTGTTAAAGTAATCTGGCCCAATCGTAAATCACAAGTTGTTAAGAATATCAACGGTAATCAGTTGATAACATTCGACATCCGGAATGCAACAAAAAAAGAACTTATTACAAGTGGCAATAAAACAACTACAGAAAAACTAGTTGAAAGCCCTTCACCATTTGACCCGCATAAAGAGAATTCTTATGTCGATTTTGATTACGAAGGCTTAATAACTCAAATGTTGTCACGGGAAGGGCCTCCAATAGCTGTGGCTGATTTAAACAATGATGGTCGGGATGATGTATTTATTGGAGGAGCCACAGGTTACCCCGGACAAATTTATCTTCAATCACCTGAAGGAAAAATGATTCTTCAGAATAACGAATGCTTTGAGAAAGACAAAAAATATGAGGATACTGCTGCCAGCTTCTTTGACGCAGACGGAGACGGGGATATGGATCTTTATGTAGGTTCCGGAGGAAACGATAAAGAACCTGAATCTGAGTTATTAAGAGATCGTCTTTATATCAATAATGGTAAAGGCGGATTTGAAAGAGCTGCTGATGCAATTCCGGATTTCAGGTATAATACTTCTGTGGTAGCGCCTTGTGATTTCGACCAGGATGGTGATATTGATCTGTTTGTTGGCAGTTTAAGTGTTTCTCGCATTTATGGCATTAACCCCAAGCACTATCTGCTTGAAAATGATGGACATGGAAAATTCATGGATGTCACAGAAGCCAAGGCATATAAATTTCGTGATATGGGGATGGTCACAGATGCTGTATGGCAGGATGTGGATAATGATGGTTTGAAAGATCTTGTTGTTGTAGGCCAATGGATGGCGCCTGTTATCTATCATAATTCAGGACACGGATTAAGCCCAGTCGCTACATCGCTTGACACACTGACAGGATGGTGGAATGCTGTATCAGTTGCCGATCTAAACAATGACGGAAAAATGGACATGGTATTCGGTAACAGGGGTGACAACACTTACTTAAAGGCAAGCAGATCTGCACCGATAAAAATGTTTGTGAATGATTTTGACAATAATGGCAGCATTGAACAGATAATTACCAGATATACTGAAGGTAAGGACAAACCTATTGCATTAAAAAGGGAGCTCACAGCTCAACTTCCTCATCTCTTGAAGAATAACATGACGTTTGCCGAATATGCTGAAAAATCAATTTATGAGTTGTTGCCAGATGATGTTATTAAAAATTCAATTAAAAAAGAGGTTACTATCACTGTAAGTATTGTCGCATACAATCAGGGCAATAACCAATATAGAATAGAAAAGCTGCCAAAGGAAATTCAGTTTACATGTGTAAATACGATTTTAACAACTGACCTGAATGGCGATAATTATAAAGATATTATTTTAGGTGAAAATAATTTTAGCTTTAAACCGCAGTTCGGAAGACTTGATGCAGGCTTTGCACATTTAATGATGGGAAGTGATAGTGGTTTTTTAAAACCTGAACTAATAGGGACTCCTGGCCAGGGAGTAGTTAAAAGCATCAAAGAGATAAAAATAAAAAATAAAAAATATATAATACTGGGAATCAACGATGAAAGGTCAAAATTATATAAAGTTAACAAGTAATTTATGTAGCTTTTTGGTATCGTTAGTTGCAATAGTCGCATGCAATCAAAATGATAAAAAGCAATTTGAAGTGATTCGCTCTTCTGAATCAGGAATTGATTTTGTCAATAAGGTAGTTGATAACAGTGATGCAAATATTTTGGATTATCCGTATTTCTACAATGGCGGTGGGGTTTCGGTTGGTGATATCAGTAATGACGGGCTGGTGGACCTGTATTTCACTTCAAATCAGGGTCCTAATAAATTATATCTCAATAAAGGTAATATGAAATTTGAGGATATCACTGAATCTGCAGGAGTTGCTGGTCATTCAGATTGGAAAACAGGTGCTGTAATGGCTGATGTAAATGGCGATGGTTTTTTGGATATTTATGTAACGGCAGTTGTTGGTGTATGTGGTTTTGAAGGAAGAAATGAACTCTTCATTAACCAGGGAGATGGAACTTTTAAAGAAGAAGCAAAAAAGTATGGCCTTGATTTTGCTACCTATTCAGGATCAGCAGCCTTTTTCGATTATGATAAAGATGGCGACCTTGACCTATATCTCCTCAACCAGGCCGTTCATACCAACAACTTATATGGTCCAAACACGCCACGTTACCCTCGTAACTACGAATCAGGCGACAAATTAATGGAGAATCAGGGAGGTCACTTTGTTGACGTTAGTGAAAAAGCCGGTATTCATGATGGACCTGCCGGTTGTGGACTGGGATTGGGAATCGCCGATTTTAACAATGATGGATGGGATGATATTTATGTGGGTAACGATTCCCATGAAAACGATTATTATTACATAAACAATGGGGACGGTACTTTTTCGGAACAACTTAAGGAGCATTTCAGCATGGTAAGCCGTTCCTCAAGGGGTAATGACATTGCGGACATAAATGGAGATGGTTTTGTCGATATAATAACTGTTGATGCCTTACCCGAAGAAGAAAAAATTCTTAAGGCTTCCAGAAGTGATGATCCTCCTGATTTACAGACAATATATGCAAAATTAGGCTATCATCCACAGTATATGCGTAATATGCTTCAGATTAACAATGGTGGCAAATTTTTCTCTGAAAGAGCTTTCATCATGGGTGTTGCTGCTACCGATTGGAGCTGGTCTCCCCTGTTTGCTGATCTGGATCAGGATGGTATTTTAGATTTATTCATTACAACAGGTATTCATCGCAGACCTAATGATCTTGATTATAGCAAATTCATTTCCAGTAAACAGATCCGTGATAAATTGAACAAAACGCATTTAGTGGACAACGAAGCAATAAATGCAATGCCTTCGGGTAATGTTCACAATTACATATTCCAGGGTGATGGAAAACATTTCACAAACAGGACTGGAGAATGGATACCTATTGATACTGTAATATCCAATGGCTCAGCATATGCAGACCTTGATAATGATGGAAGTCTGGATTTAATAGTCAATAACTTTGGCAGCCCACCTGTTATCTACCAAAATAAAAACAGTAAAGCCTACAACTATCTGAAATTAAGATTCTCTTGCCGGAATGAAAACAGATTTGGCATCGGAACAAAAGTTTTACTTTATAACCAAAATAAATTACAGACACGCCAGTTAAACTGCACCCGTGGATTCCAGTCTTCTGTTGATCCGTCGCTTCATTTTGGATTAGGCGCTTCAAAAATTATTGATTCGCTGATTATCATCTGGCCCGATAATAGCTATCAGAAACTTGAAAAGGTAAATGTCAACCAGACATTGAATATCCGCCCTTCTGAAAATCAGAAGAAATTTGACTGGGCACGTTTAAAACCCGTTCGTGATAAATGGTTTGATAAGCCTGATATTTCAAAAATCATTGCTACAGTACATGAGGAAAACAGTTTCGACGATTTTAAAAGGCAAAATTTCATGCCTTATAAAATCTCAACTGAAGGTCCGGCATTGGCAATTGGCGATGTAAACGGTGACGGATTGCAGGATGTGTATCTGGGTGGAGCAAAATCCTTTCCAGGCAGACTTTTTATACAGACCAAAGAAGGATTCTCTTTAATGGACACGCCCGATTTTATTGCTGACAGGAATATGGAAGATGTTGACGCACAGTTTTATGACCTTGACGGGGATGGCGACCTTGACTTGTTTGTTGTATCAGCAGGTGGTGAATTCTACAAACAAAGTCCTGAGCTGAAAGACCGTATTTATTTTAACGATGGGAAAGGTCATTTTACAAAAAGAGAACAGGCCGTCCCGGTTTTTTTCGAAAACGGTTCTGTTGCGCGAATGTCTGATTATGATAATGATGGTGATATCGATATTTTTGTTGCCGGACGAGCTGTCCCTAACCGCTTTGGAGAAATTCCAGATTCTTATCTTTTAGATAATGACGGGCATGGTAATTTCTCAATTAGTAACCAACCTGCGTTAAAAAATGCCGGGATGGTGACCGATGCTGTGTGGACCGACTTCAACGGGGATAAAATTCTCGATTTGATTCTGGTTGGTGAATGGATGTCTCCTCAGTTTTTTATCAATAAAAATGGAACCTTTATCAATGTCACTGAAAAATATCTTCCTGAAAGTATTAAAGGATTATGGAGAACCATTCAACCTGCAGATGTAAACAAGGATGGGAAAATGGATTATTTGGTAGGCAATTGGGGTTTAAACAGTAAATTTCATGCTTCTCAAAAGTTTCCTTTAAAAATGTATGTTGACGATTTCAATGGAAAGGGTCAGGTAGAGACCCTCATTGCAATGGAAAAAAACGGGAAATATTATCCGATTAATTCAAAGGATGAAATTGACAGCTTAATGGGAGATAAAACCAGGAAACAATTCCCCTATTATCGTGATTTTGCAGGTAAAACCATGGAACAGGTTTTTGGAAAACAGGTTCTGTCAAAAGCATCGTTATTGGAAGTAACCACATTGGCTTCAGGATACCTGAGAAACGATGGGGAAACCTTTACTTTTGTTCCGCTTGATGACGAATTTCAAATCTCTCCTATCAATCGTTTTTTGTTTGATGATTTTAATGAAGATGGCATAAAGGATATTCTTATAGCTCCAAATTTTCGTGGTGTAACTCCGTACCATGGGAGGTTCATGTCGAATACGGGAACAATACTTTCAGGCGACGGCACTATTCTGGATGGACTGGAAACCGGAATAAATTTCAGCCAGAAAGAAATCAGAAGAATAAATACAATAATAGTTGATAAGGAAAAATATTTGCTTGCTGCACCAAATAATGATTCCTTATTATGGTACAAAATCATAAAATAACTGAATAAGAAATGAAACTAACAAGCAGTTCTTTTATTCTTGCATTCATTTAAAAGGATATTTCCTGATGAAAAAGATATTTATTCCCATAGCTTTTATAATTCTTTTGGTACTTATTGGCATTACGTTCCTTCTTACCAGGCCAAGTGACTACCTGGCTCATTTTACAATAAAAGCCACTCCGGATATTGCTTATTATAATATTTTGAATTGGGATATCTGGAACCGAGATGAGTCAAGCTCTAAAATTGATATTTTGAGCAAAAAACCTGTCAGTAATATTTCACAAAAAGTAACGCAAAAGGATACAACTTTCATTTTTAACTGGGAATTTAAAAAGTTAAATGATTCAATTAGCGTGGTCAGAGCTTATGTCTCTGATCCTAACCGGAAGCTCTATAACCGATTAACTGTTCCGTTCATAAATTCCCATTTTAAACAAGGTGTCAGAAACAATCTGCTTGATATTAAAACAAGGATGGAGTTGATGTTGGAAAAGTTTAATTATAAATTTACCGGTTATCATCACTTTGAGAAAAAATCTTGTGTTTACATTAACTTAAAAAGCACGTTAAGAGGCAAAGCAATGGCTATGATGTCAAATGTTTCAGAGTTGAATCAATTTGTAAGGCAAAATAACCTGGAATTGGATGGCAAACCTTTCCTGGTTATTCATGATTGGAATGAATCTAAGGATTCTATCAGCTTTGATTTTTGCTTTCCAATCATCAGAATAGATGCAGTTCCTGTACACCCTAAAATTAAGTTTATGACGGTTGAAAGCATGGACGCAATAAAAACCGATTTCTTTGGAAACTACGGCATGACCGATATTACCTGGTACAATTTAGCTGAAGAAGTGAAAAAGCAGGGATACCGGACTAATAATAAACTGATTGAAGTTTATTTTAACGATCCTCATTCCGGTGGTAATGAGCTGGAGTGGAAGGCTGAGATTTATATGGGAATCGAATCTGTAAATTGAAATTCAACAGAAAGAAACTGCTAATCCATTCAATAAGTGATGAACGAGTAATTTTCTGGAGGCTGATGGAACATTCTTATGAAAAACTTAACAATAATTTTATGGGTTTCTTTGTTGTTATTTTCCTGTCATTCAGAGGAACATAAAAAGAGTGAACTATTCACGTTATTACGTTCGTCCGCTACTGGGGTTGATTTTGTCAACCAACTCACAGAAACCGAACAATCTAATATCATTGAATATCTCTATTTCAATAACGGTGCAGGAGTTGCCGCAGGTGACATCAATAATGATGGATTGGTTGACTTATATTTCACTTCGAATCAAAAACCCAATAAATTATACCTGAACAAGGGGAACTTTAAATTTGAGGATATCACCGATGCAGCCGGTGTTTCAGGAACCGGCGACTGGAAGACCGGTGTTACAATGGCTGATGTGAATGGTGATGGGTTACTGGATATCTATGTTTGCCAGGTTGGAAAATACAAGAGTTTCAAGGGAAAAAACCAACTCTTTATTAATCAGGGAAACCTGACATTCAAAGAGGAAGCTCATGAATATGGTCTCGATTTCCAGGGATTCTCAACCCAGGCTGCATTTTTTGACTATGATCATGACGGTGACCTGGATATGTATCTTCTCAATCATTCTGTTCATACATCACGCAGTTACGGGGACGCATCACTACGTCTGGAGTGTGATTCATTCTCGGGTGACAGATTATTCAGGAATGATGAAGAAAACGGAAAACGGGTCTTTCATGATGTGACAAAACAGGCAGGCATATACAGCAGTCCTATCGGATATGGACTGGGAGTTAATGTCTCAGATATTAATAATGACGGCTACCCCGATATTTATATCTCAAATGACTTTCATGAAAATGATTACCTGTATATCAACAATGGTGACGGAACCTTTTCAGAACGGTCAAAGCAAAGTCTTGGACATACAAGCAGATCTTCTATGGGAAATGATATAGCCGATATGAATAATGACGGACTTCCTGACATTATGGT
>JANYIW010000130.1 GCA_025358645.1 Bacteroidales bacterium | reverse complement strand
ATATATAAGGGGTGATTGGACAATTAAGGGATCAATTTAAATTGTTGTGGAGATAATTTTATAAAGACTAATTCATAAGTAATTAGTCCTATTTGTTGTCGTATTTTCAATGAATGAATGTTGGTAAATTCTGTCACCGCTCTGCGGCTTTAGTTTTCTGGTTTAATCTATTTTACCATAATTTCGCCGCTATGCGGCTATTAAATTATAAAGGTGCAGCGCACTGAAAGTTTGGTAAACAGGAAGACCAAATATTTAATTTATAGCCGTATAACGGCGACAGCGTTCATTATAAAAAATACGACATTGTTTTGTTCCTTCAACTTACCTGTTATTTTTTCAGAGAACCTTATTCTTATTCAATAAACCTTAGTAGGGCTTCGTTGTATCTTGTTCTATTTTAACCTTATTACCTTATTGATGTTTCTCTGTACAACTAAGGTTAGGGAATGGAAATAAGGCTTTATCAATTATTTGTTCGGTAGTTGTATATCTGTATTTATTCATAAAATACATTTCCCCCTACATCAATATCATCTGATCCCAGTTAAGATGGGATGATTCAATAAATAAATTCGATATTCCATTTAGCAGGTAATCTATACGGAAAATGCTTACAGCGTTACCAAACTTTATTCCCCTTTTTTAATCGTTGCTGTCCCAAGTTGCAAACTTTAACTTCCATCTTATTTAGGTGGATACCTTTATTTGAACAATGCGTTCCAGTCGTGCATTTGGCGCTGATCGGCCATACCAGTTTGTGTCTGATCGGGATTTTTATAGACCGCATCAAACAAATCGGTGGCTAACCTGAAGAATAAACTCCTGATCTCACTGGTCATTCCTTTTGCATCACATACTTTGGCGAGGATGTCACTCTTGTCGCCAAGGAGCATTTGCATGGCGCAATCGACACAGGTATAAAAGAGGATCGCATTATAACTGGATAACTTTACCGGATGTTTAACGATGTCCATACATTTGGCCCGGAGCGTATTGTATTTCATTATAGGGACATAATTACCAAGAACCTGTTGGTTGTATTTCCTGTTGAAGAGTGGGTTGTGATAAATTATCTCGTCAATTACGAGGAATGTACCCTGCATGGTGATAAATGCAGCATTACATTGCGGACAATCAAACCCGATTGTATTCGTTAATTCAGCATTGGCCAAATCATAAGGCTTAAAAATATTAAAATAAAGATCAATCACATTTTCGCAAATGGAGTTAATAAATTTATCCGGAACCGGAATATCCCCGGGTAGTGTGATTTGCTCTTCTTCACACGCTTCTTTAAAAGCATCAGCGCTTTCTTCCAATGATAGTTTTACCATCCGATAAAGGACGTCGCGGGTAAAATAATCATCCCATGTATCCCCATTAAGTTCAAACTCAAAATCAGAACGTACAAATATTGCCCCATAAGGAACTATTATTGTTTCAAGGTCAAGGTAGATATGCCGGAGGTTATTATCCGTTATTTCATAATCGAAATCGCCTGCAACATCGAGATTAGGCTTGTCCGGATCATAATCAGCCAGCAGAACCTCGGGATGGTTCGGATGATAAGCTTCGAACCACAGGATGGTAGAGCGGGCTATTTGAATAGTATCATTTTTCATATTGGATTGATTTTAGTGGTCTGAAAATTGAAAAGCAGGGTTGGTTTTTCTGCTTGTGTGGCTGTTCTGTTTAACGTGTAAGGAATCTTCCCTACAATTTAAGTTGACGATCTTAAAGTATAAGGTGTCTTCCTGAAAGTGTAAGTTGACTGGCTTAAAGTATAAGGTGTCTTCCTTAAAGTGTAAGTCGACCAGCTTAAAGTGTAAGTTGTCTTTCCTAAAGTATAAGTTGACCAGCTTAAAATATAAGGTGTCATACTGTAAGTGTAAGTTAGCTTTCTTAAAGTATAAGTTGCTTTCCTGAAAGTATAAGTTGTCTTGCTGAAAGTATAAGTTAGCTTCCTTAAAGTATAAGTAGCCTTTCTTGAAATTTAAGTTGCTTTCCGGCAG
>JANYIW010000127.1 GCA_025358645.1 Bacteroidales bacterium | reverse complement strand
CCATCTAAACGGTCTGAAATGAGGCTTCAAATGGAACACGAATAACGGTGGTAAGTGCATAGAAAAAGGTCAGGTGACCGGATTTAGAGCAACGTGAGACTTCATGTTTGGCACTACATGCCACATGAAGTCCTCTTTATTTGCACATGTATTATTTTAAAATTGTATCAGAAGCAGAAAATTGTCCGGATATGCTATTTCGTGGAGGTTATGTTATCCGGATTTTGTCTGCAGTCCCATATTGCATTAATGGTTATGGCCTCACTGTCGACTTGATATAAGATTGCATAGTTACCTTCAACTAAGGATCTAACATTTTCGATATCAGATTGAAGTCCCAAAAATGGATGACTTTTTAAAAGTACCAAACTATCTTTCGTTTAGCCATTTATCTATATCTGCTTCAACTTGATCATTTGATATGGCCTCGCCTCTTGCTATTTGTTCCTGTGCCAGTTTAATCCGCTGTTTTTGTTCAGGAGTGGTTCTATAGATAAGTTTTTCTGACTTAGTATCAATAATAGTATTCATCGCGGCAAGGAAAGATTTGTCATTGATTGCTGCAATCTTATGAATCAGGATATTTTTAAGTTCAATTGTGGTCATTATGCATAAAGTTTGTACAAAGATACTACATTTTTAATTTTGTCACATCTGGATCACACTCTTTGTTGTGCTTTCGTGCCTTTACTTGGGTTCCTCATTTCTTATTAAATGCCGGCAATATATATTTTCTTATTAGTTCGTCACTAGGTGATTGTGAATTATAGTTCCCGCCTGTAATAACTGTTACCATATTTTGCTCTTGCCAAATGTAAATTTTCTGTCCCCCGTTGCCTTGGGCAGCCTTACCATAATATCTGACTCCATCTGCATCCAAATACTTGAGCCACCATAAATAACCATAATCTACGCCCTGAATTACTGAATGTTTTGATAAAGATTGCTGCACCCAATCAGCAGAAATTACTTGCTGCCCATTCCAATTTCCTTTGTTTAAATAAAGCAATCCAAATTTTGCCATATCTCGTGGTCGTAAATAGAGTTGGCAAAAAGTCTCAGAACTTGATTTGTCGGGTTTAAAATTCCACTTGAATTTAGTTATTCCTAATGGTGCAAAAAGTGTTTGCTCAGCAAATTCCAGTAGCGGTTGTTTTGTTGTTTTTTCGATTATTCGTCCAAGTGTAATTGGATTTCCTGAACAATACATTCCTTTACCACCGGGAATATCACTCATTGGAAGGTCTAATGTGAATTTTACCCAATCATCGGTATTGCTCATTTTTGTTTCATTTCCTTCTGATTTTTCATTACTTATGTCACAATCAAGACCACTTTGCTGGGTAAGTAGGTTATCAATTGTAATTTGTTTTTTTAAATCTGAATTATTAGCAAAAGTATATTCAGGAAAGTAAGAAAGCACAGTTTCACTTTTACTTTTGATGAACCCTTTTTCAATTGAAATTCCAGTGAGAGCAGAAACAAAGCTTTTTGTAGCTGAACGAAGTTCTTGTAAAGTATCTTTTGTGTATTCATAGAAATACTCCTCAAACACAAGTTTTTCGTCTTTAATTATTAAAACGCTATGCACATTTGGATATGTTCCGTCAACAATCTCTCGCGTCATTTCTGCTAATAATGCGGTATCCAATCCTGATTTTTCAATGTTTCCAATCTGTAATCCATCTTTTAAATCCTTTGGTTTATCATATTTATATTTAAAGCCTTTAGCGGTTGTTGGTCTTGGAAACCACATTTCTTTGGGGAAATAAACATTTTTGCTCAATAAATTAAATGTGTCTTTATCGTTAATATAACCAGCAATAGCATGTAATCTATTTCTAAAAAACTGAACTTTCACTTTTTGCATATTTAAAAACAGGTCCTTGCCGGAAGGAGTCAATGAATACCTGCTTTTATCTAGGATTGCATACAAAATGGTGTCTTTGGGTGATGCTGCCATTTTGAGTGTAGTATGATTATAATATTCATACAAACCTTCAAATTCTTTAAGTTGTTCGTAGTTTACTTTGTATTTCTGTTGCGAAAAACAAAATTGTGATATAAACGATAGGATCAAAAGCAAAAATGTTTTTCTCATGGGATGCAAAGCTGTCAGGTTACATTATATTGGCTTTTGTTGTTATCACAAGTATTTGTTTGTTGTTGTGCGATGGCCAGGTCCAGGTAAGGTTGCTGTACTTTGGTGGTCCAATTTTGGGATTGGTCTCGAGATAAGAGGTTACATTTATGAGTCTCTCAATTGTTAGTGAAGCATATTTTATTGAGTCCTGTGAGATGAACTCAGCTATGGATTTTAGATCTGTGAGTGACCTTTGAGTCCAGATTACTTTAACCATGTCTTAAGTTCTTTCTTAACCTGATCCGTAGTAAAGACTCTCCCTTCTTCAATATCCTTAAGTCCTTCCTCAATCCTATTAAGAATTACAAGCTCCTCAACTATTTGGTCAACAGTGAAGTTCTCTGGCAATCTGTCAATGGTCTTTCTTACTTTATCCTTTGTTAACATGATCATAGAATTATTGAGTAAAGGTACTGAAAAGTCGCCGAATTTGTTCTGCGAGGGTTGAGATTTGTTAAGGCTAACGGCAGTCTGTCTAATAACCTCCTTAATGTTGCTCCTTCTCTTGAAAGTTCTTACGGTTGCTTTCGTAATATTCTGCAAATGTGCTCCTTGACAGAACTCTGCCTGCTTTTGACCTGGTACATTGTGAATGGACAGGACAGGATTTGCATGATCGTGTCTTGTACTGCTTGAATATAATAATGTTATCCCGTCTGTTCTGTTCCTTATACCATCTTCCGTTGGTGATGAGCTTTTCGCCATGGGACAGGTGTAGGTATCACTCTCCTTATCATATTTAAAATGCTCAAGATTATAATCATGATTTGGAGCCTGACTTGTTGATGGAACATCAGGTATCGCAACGATTGTCTCTATACCAAGATCCTGAGCCGTTTTTAGTTCTGAGCCTGTGTGGTATCCTTTATCATAAAGGACAGTGAAATCAGTTGATCCGAGGATGCTCTTGGCTCTTCTAACCATATTCCCCATTGCCTTGCTGTCATTCTGGTTGGTTACCTTGTAATCGATAGGAAGGTTATTTTTTGAGTCAACCGTTGTTTGTACGTTGTAAGCTACTTCCGTTATATTGTTGCGAACCATTATCTGACGGCTCTCAGGATCTGAAATTGAGATCTGTGGTTCTCCGGATTCCTTAAGCTGCTTCTCAAGTTTTTTATAGTTGTCTTTCCTATCCAGTTGCTTTTTAATCTCATCCTTTATCTGCTGATTGTCTCCGTCACTTTCAGCAAGTGCCCTTCTCGACGAGTGCACCTTATTCAAATACCCGTAAAGAAATAGCTTGAGCAAATCCGAAGGATGATAAGCGGGACGACCATTTTCGATAAAGTCAGCAAAAAACAAGGCACCAGCGCGTCGGCCGACAGCGCCAATGATGCTGTCCCAGGAAACGAAACTGTCCGGGTGCCACAGGATTTAATAAATGGTAAAGAGTTTAAGGGCAAAGAATTGGGGATTGATTACAAATCTGTCCTGGCGCTGGCGAGGCACTTAATCAAACCGTC
>JANYIW010000124.1 GCA_025358645.1 Bacteroidales bacterium | reverse complement strand
TACAACCTGAGAACGGTCAATCATATCAAGTTTACTGGTAGAGGATATATTCTCAAGTGAAAAAGGAAGGATAAACTGACCGACTGTTAATGAGAAATAGTCTGTCAGTTTTATCTCCCCGTATGCATCAATCATTTTTGGTTTATCAACAAAATCAGTCTGTAATCTGTAAGAAAAAAATGGTGTGACAGAACCTCTCAGATCAATTCTGGCACGGCGAATGTCAAACCCATTGTGTTTCCCTGACTCCTGAAAAGTCTGATATCTGATTTGTGAGTATCCGGTAAGCTGCATCTGCCTTGCTGCAGTGACGAAAAATGATTTACGCGAAGCATCAGTTTGTTGTTGGAGTAATGCTGCTTCAGCCCTGACTGAATCTGCCTGCACCTGACTGATTGTCTTATTTGAGATTAATAAAGTGAGTATGTCATTGGTGGATTGCGCAAATAAATCTGCAATAATTAATATGAAAAACGAAAGGGAAAGTACAAACCTCATAATCTCTACCGATTTTGTGAACAAATGTAAAGCTCTTTATGTCGGTTATGATTGGCATAAAAACCACAAATGGTTAAGTATTAATACTTAGCTTTATCAAAAATACACAGGTTATCGCATGATATTGTCAAAAATGACACCTACGCAATTGTAGCTCTTATCAGGTAAGAAGTGGAATATGATAATGGACCGAAAGACCGCAAGACTTCAAGACATCAAGACTGCGAGACAATTTTCCTGACTTCTTCTTCTCCAATCTCTGAAATTCGGATTAAAAGCGCTTTAAGATCATCCTCAGATGTAACCGGATTAATTATTGTCAATCGTAACCATATGTTTCCATTAAGTTCAACCTGGACAATATAAAAAGAGCCCTCTTTTATTATTCGGTTCCTGATTTCGGAGTTTAACTGATTAAGGGTTGTGTAATTGTAGCTTTCAGGTGCGAACCTGAAGCATATTATGTTACTTTCCGGTTCCACTGCAAGCTGGAGCTGCCTGTCAGATTTGATCATTTGAGCAAAGTTGGCTGCCAGATCATAACGGCTTTCTATATATTGTCTCAAGTAGTTTTTCCCATAATATTTCAATGCAGTATATGCAATTATTCCCAATGCACTCTTGGTGCACTCAATGGTCCTGATTGCGCTGTTATACCATTCATTCTTCTGCGATTTCTGAAACAGGTAAGACGCTTTCTGGGCAAAAGTCTCAAACGATCTCTCGCCATTCCTGAACATTACAAGAGTGTTTAGCGCGGGGACGAGAAGCATTTTATGGAAATCAATCACCATCGAATCGGCTCTCTCAATGCCGTTTACAAGATTTCTGTATTTTTCAGAGAAGAGTGCACCCATTCCATGTGCACCGTCAACATGCATCCAGAGATCATGCTTTTCACAGAAATCAGCAACAGCTTCAAGATCATCATAAGAACCTGTTGCTGTGGAACATGAACTGGCAACCACAGAAATAATCCGGATCCCTTTTTTCTCTGCGCTGATTTTTAACTCTTCCAGCAGGTCAGTTCTCATCCGGAAATGTTTGTCAACAGGTACTTTGACTATAGATTCATCGCCTAACCCCATTATCTTGACATTTCTGCCAACGCTGTAATGACCCTGTTCTGATATAAGATAACCAGGTCTTTCCTTTTCCCTTACACCTTCTTCCCATATATTGTAATCTGTTTTTGCCTGTCTTGCCGCCAACATAGCTGTAAGATTTCCCGCTGTGCCGCCATGAGTAAAGATGCCATCACATCCGGTTGCATATCCGATTAACGATCCAAACCTGTTTATTACATTTTTTTCCATTGCCATATTAACCGGTCCCATCTCGTAAATTGCTGCGCCATTGTTAAGAAGCGTGGTACAAAATTGAACGAGTACAGTAGCAGGAAGGGGTGATGTAACCTGGTGACCAATATAGTGAGGATGATGGATATGGATTGAATTATCAATGATCCTTTTAATGAATGTATCCAGAGCCTCTTTTTCACCACCTCCCGATTCAAGTGAAAAATATTCTGTCAGATGGTCAGGATCATTCCAGGGCAATACCGGCATTTCCTTTCCGGATAAAGCTTCTTCAAGATAATCTGATAAAGTATCTACAATAGTGTGGCCTTCTTTTCTGAACTTATCAGGATTGAAAGGGGTGGGTATTTTTGATTTGGTTTTAGACATAACATTTTATTGTTGTATGCTCCACGAGCAATTCAGCCACCAATTCAGCAAAAAACCATTTGATCAATGGATCATTGGTATATTTCTCCGGTTCAGTACAGAAATCCTTCAATTGCAGATTATTATTCATTATATACTTGATAATTTCTACCACGCCACAAAAGCCGGAGGGACTCGTTGTTCCAAACTGATAGGAGTGGAGTTGTTCATTGTATTTGCCAAAGAACATATTAAGAAGATAATATCTCTCCCAGTGCTTCAATACGATCTCATTAACAGATCCATAAGTTTTGATAAAATTTTCATATCTTATTCCTGCATTTTCCCTGATCATATAGCCTATCTTTTCCGGGTCAATCTGTCTTGTGAGATAAATTTCGGAATACCTGTATATTCCAATGCAACCAAAAGCATCAAGATCATCAGAAACAGATAGAATTGTCAGAAGATCATTACTGCGTGAATTCCCGGTATAATCTTTATTATCATGATACTCAATGGCTTCCAAGGCATCCTTGTAGTCCGTTTCCTGAAGATTGTTTTTGTTTAGAAATTGGACACACAAATTTCTGCTGTGTTTTCCATGCTTTATTCCAGGATCGACTGACATACCAATATCATGCATATAACATGCAATTATCAATTCTGATGTGAAGTGTAAGGAATGAGCTGTATCCTTTAAAGAAACCAGTTTCAGAAATTCCTTTGCATAGTTCCATACTCTCCTGTGATGATCTATTCCATGTGAATAGAGAGCTTGTTCATTATAAACAGAAATGAAGAATTCTTCAAGGATCTGTTTATACTGATTTTCTGCTGACTTTATTATCTCAGAGAGCTTCATCATTAATAAAAAAAGCAAAGGATAGAACCTTTTGCTTTTGAACAGGCTCAAGGGTAATGAACTACTAGTTGATCATTTTCTGTGCCAGATCAAGTATAGTTGTATCGTCAATTGTGACAATTCCGCCATCCGGTCCTTGTTCAATATGAATCCCAACACTTTGGCCCTTGTCAAAATTCCTACCTCCGAAGTAGTTTCTAACTGTTTCTTCGTTCAAATCCAGTTTTTCTGCAATCTGTCTCATACTACCAGAAGGTAACTGATCTTTAATCTTCCGGAGTTCATTGAAGGTGATTGTTTTAGCCATGTTATTTTCGCTTAGTTTATCAATATACCTGTTTAAATCGCACCAAAACTCAAAGTTAATCATAAAATAGATAACTTGTAATTTCAGCTTAACAATTTTGAAATATCTCTGATAATATAAATATCAAAAGCTAAATAGTGACTAAAGTGACTAAAGTGACTAAAGTGACTAAAGTGACTAAAGTGACTTTTGTAAATTTTTGATTTTTAGCTTTTTCCCTTTAGGGATAAGGGTAAAAAAAAGCTAAAAATTTAAAAAAATGACTTTTCCGAGTGGCCTCAAAATTATATAATGAATCAGTTTCTTTTATAATCAGCGATGACATTTAAAGCTTCCCCATTAATTCAAGAAATAATTTAAGTCCCGCTTTTTTCTCATCATTGAAAATGTAATCAATATTTTCAACGAGGTAAGTTCTAAGTATTTCACCTTTAATTATCCCCGTTTTTCCAAATTTTTCAACAACAGCATCAATATTATTTACGCCCAGCTGAAGTGCTTTGTTGAAATCTGTAATAAATTCGTTAT
>JANYIW010000067.1 GCA_025358645.1 Bacteroidales bacterium | reverse complement strand
TCAACCCCTTCAACCCCTTCAACTATTTCAATTATATTTCCCTTTTTCGCCTCCAGTTTCTGCTGTAGAAAAGTCGGAAGATGAACCTTCCCGACGAAACAAATTCCCTGCGAATCTTTTCGTTGTGCAGTTGCAAGTCCTAACTTATTTGCAATTTCCCTGACTGCAGGTTTTGTAAGATTTCCAATCGGGAAAAGTGCAGATGCAAGTTGTTCCTGATTTAACTGGCATAGAAAATAACTTTGGTCCTTATTATTGTCTTTTCCAGCCAGAAGCCGGTAAAAGGTTTTATTATCTGAGATTATTTCTTCTTTTCTGCAATAGTGTCCGGTAGCTACGAAATCACCACCTAAATTTCGAGCCTCTACAGCAAAAGAGTCAAACTTTATCTCCCTGTTACATAGCACATCAGGGTTGGGAGTACGGCCCTTTTCATATTCAGCAAACATATAATCAACAACCCTCTGACGGTACTCATCGCTGAGATCTACCTGGTAAAATGGAATCTTTAGCTTTTTCGCAACCATTTCGGCAAACATCAGGTCGTCTTCCCAATGGCATTCACTCTGGAGAAGACCTGTTGTGTCGTGCCAGTTTTTCATAAACAGACCGATAACATCATAACCCTGTTCCTTCAATACCCATGCTGCAACGCTCGAGTCAACCCCTCCTGATAATCCTACGACTACTTTTTTATTCACGCCACAAAGTTATATAAAAAACGGTAACTTTAGGCCATGGGACAAGGCACTCTGACCATATACAGCGCATCAGCAGGATCGGGTAAAACTTACAAGCTGACAGCAGTTTATCTCGCTAACCTTTTCAAATCGAGATATAATTACAGGAAAATTCTTGCAGTAACTTTTACAAATAAAGCTACTGCAGAAATGAAATCCAGGATCCTCAATCATTTGCATAAGCTTGCTATTGGTGAAAACTCAGATTATCTGACAGGCTTGGTTAAATCAACCGGTAAGCCGGAAGATTGGATCAGGAAGGAAGCAATAGAAATATTAAATTCGATCCTGCATGATTATTCAAGGTTTTCTGTATCTACAATCGATAGTTTTTTCCAGAAGGTACTACGTGCTTTTGCAAGAGAGATCGGTCTTCATTCCGGCTTTAGTGTTGAACTGGATCACAGTACAATACTCTCTGCGGCTGTTGATGAAATGATTGCTTCGGCTATAATTAACAATCAGCTTAAAAACTGGTTGATTACTTATGCAATGTCAAATATAGATGATGAGAAGAGCTGGAATCTTAAAGAGGGTATAATCAAACTTGCTGAGGAGTTGTTTAAAGAAAAATTCAAGATACTCTCCTTTGAAGAACAATCTAAACTTGAGGATAAAAAATTTCTTCTCGAATACATAGAAAAGATCAGATCAATATCCCGCTTATTCGAGAAAAAACTAATAGACTTTGGGAAAAAAGCCGATGAGATTTTTTCAAAATTTGAACTATCCGACGATCTGTTCTACAGGAAAGGGCAGGGAATACCGGGATTCATTAAATCTCTTGTTTCAGGAAATATTAAAGATCCAAACAGTTATGTCCGTGAAATTGATAATGATTCACCAAGGTGGTCAACCGGGACTATATCGCCACAACTGGAGACCGCAATTAGCAGCGGGCTGGATAAAACCCTTCGCGATGCAATTCATTATTATGATGAAAACATAATTGTTTACAGGAGTGCAGATAGTGTTCTCTCTTACATTTATGCACTTGGAATATTATCTGATGTTTTGCATAACGTTCATCTGATTACTACCTCTGAAAACAGTTTCCTTCTCTCTGACGCAGGCGAATTACTTAACCTTATTATACGCGAAGATCAGTCTCCATTTATATACGAGAAGGTAGGGACCAGATATGAAAATTTTATGATTGACGAGTTTCAGGATACATCAATAATACAATGGAATAATTTCAAACCCTTGATCGAAAACAGTATGGCTGAGGGTCATGACAATCTCGTGGTTGGTGATGTAAAACAATCAATATACAGGTGGCGGAACAGCGACTGGCGAATTCTGGGAACAGTTCTCGAAAGTATGGTGGATAATAAAAGAATTTTCAGCGAACCCCTCACAACAAACTGGAGAAGCCGGTCGAACATCATCAGGTTTAATAATACCCTTTTTACTATAATTCCTGATCAGCTTGACAAATTACTCGCGGGTGAGTTGCTTCCTGTAAGTTTTAAGAAACTTTACTCTGAAGCTATCCAGGTAGATCCATGTAAAAATGAGGGCGGGTTTGTAAGACTTGAATTCATGCCAAATAATGATAACCAGAGATGGCAGAATGTTGTTCTTGATCGTCTTCCTGTTGTAATAGAATCATTGCAGGACAAGGGTTATAAAGCTTCTGATATCGGTGTTATTGTTAGAGACGGTAAAGAGGGAGCATTGGTTTTGAATGCATTGATAGATTATAACAACAATTGTTCTTCGGAAAAAAAGCAGATATATAATTTTAATGCAGTCTCAAACGATTCATTATTGCTCTCGAACTCACCTGTCATTATTTTTATCATTAGCGTGATCTCTGTTGTAAATGATCCCCATGATTTTTTAAGCAGAGCTGTAATGTTACGGTTTTTTCTGATGTCTACCGGAGATGTAGAAGCTGAAAACGCATCACTTCAGAGCGATAAATTAATAGAATTATCAAGAACTTTTTTTCCCGTAGGCTACGAGGATTTCCTTAACAGGATAAGACAAATGCCATTGTTCGAAGCAACTGAAAGTATTATAAAATTTTTCGGACTCGGTGAATATTCATGGAATGTGCCTTTTCTTAATACTTTCCAGGATTATATTGTGAGTTTTACAGGCAATAAAAATGCTGATATTCAAACATTCCTGGACTGGTGGGAGGAGAGCGGTAAAAAGAAATCTGTAGTTCTTCCCGGTAATCAGGATGCAATAAGAATTCTGACTATCCATAAGTCAAAAGGACTCGAATTTAAAGCAGTTCTATTGCCATTTCTCTCATGGAATCTGGATCATATTCCATCCAAACAACCTGTTCTGTGGGTAAAACCAGAAATAGCTCCATTCAATCAGCTTGGAATTGTTCCTGTAAAATATAGCAAAGATCTGAACAGCACAATATTTGCTGATTATTATAAAGAAGAAAAATATTCAGTATATCTTGATAACATTAACCTTTTATATGTTGCCCTTACAAGGGCCAGAGATGTAATATATGGATTTTTAGTTGATAACCCCAGATTGGAAAATACTATTGCAGGGGTATTAAAGAATGCCATTACCCTGATCCCTGAATTTAAGGAAGGACAAGATTTTTCCCTGAATAGTCACTATATTGACGAGACTAAGGTGTTCGAATATGGGGAGATACCTGAAAACAATTGTGAAACAGTAGATAAATTGAATATTATCTCTTCAACGTATTCAGTTAGTCAGACGCTGGAATCGCTTAAGCTTAAGCTTCATGGAGAGAATTATTTTTCGTCTGAGAGCCAGTTCATGAGGAAAAAGATTAACTATGGGAAACTTATGCATGAGGTATTTGAAGGAATAAATACCCCTTCCGACATTTCCCCAGCTGTCAGAAAACTCGTTCTGGAAGGTAAATTGGCTCAGGAAGAATCAGCTGAAATTGAAAAAAGAATTAACGAGGCGATTAGTATTCCACAGGTTGCCGAATGGTTTTTGGCTGATAATAAAGTATTGACAGAAGCAGGAATTCTTCTTCCGACAGGAATTACGCGACGTCCCGACCGGGTAATATTTAAAAATGGAAAAACAACAATAATCGATTTCAAATTCGGTGAGGAGAATTCTCATTATAATGAGCAAGTTGATCAGTACCGCAGTCTCCTTATTGATATGGGGTATAGCGATATTGAAGCTTTCATCTGGTATGTTGATAAGAATAAAATTATATCTGCATAAAAAGCAACTAAAAAGCTATTCATTATACCATAATTGCTGAGTTAATCCGCTATCAACTTCTCACAAATGATACAGATATCAAAACTGATATAACCAAGGCTCCTGTTATCGAGGAGTTTGAGTAATAGTTATAAGATTTGTATCTTTGTAAAAATAAGATTTTTATGCCTACTATTTCGATGTTTTTTGGAATAATAATAAGGATGTATTATGCGCCCAAAGAGCATAACCCGCCTCATGTTCATGCATATTATCAAGACTTTAAAACTACCTTTATTATTCAAGATTGTGAAGTACTTGAAGGCCAGATGCCATCTCGTCAGTTACGTTTGATTCAGGCTTGGATTGAGATTCATCGGGACGAATTATTTGCAGATTGGGAGCTTTGCCAGAACGGTGAAAAACCATTTCAGATTGAACCTTTAAAATAGATTGACATGTACTTGGCTATTAAAGATGTGGAACCACAGGATAACTACTTCCTTCTTCTGACTTTCGAAAATGGTGAAAAAAGGCAATTTGATATGAAGCCATACCTTGACTTTGGTATCTTTAGAGAGCTAAAGGACTTAAAATTATTTAATACAGTAAAACCCAGTTTTGATTCTATCGAATGGGAAAATGAAGCAGATTTTGACCCTGAAGTTTTATACCAAAAAAGCCTTAGGATTGAATAATAAAACATCGAGTACAATATATCCCTGGGAGCATGAACGAAGATTCAATGCCTATTCCAATTATTTCAGAAATATTTATGGAGCCAGGGTTCAGAAAGTTTCGATCGATGCTGGATTTACCTGTCCAAACCGCGATGGAGCAAAAGGGTCGGGTGGCTGTACTTATTGTAATAATGACGCATTTAATCCTTCATACTGTAAGTCTGTGAAATCGGTCTCGGAACAGATTGGTGAGGGAATAGAATTTCATAAGTGGAGATACAATGAAGCTGTTTCATATCTGGCTTATTTTCAGGCATATTCTAATACTTATGCTCCGCTGGAAAAATTAAAAATACTCTATGAGGAAGCATTGAACTATCCGGGGGTGATTGGTTTGATAATTGGTACCAGACCTGATTGCATCGATGATGAAAAACTCGAATACATTAAAGAGCTTTCAGAGAGATATTATATTGCTATAGAATATGGAATTGAATCGTGCTATAACAAAACACTTATCCGGATTAATCGTGGACATTCATTTGAAGATGCAGTTTTTTCGCTGGAAAAGACTGCTGCCCTTGGAATAAATACAGGGGCCCATTTTATCTTTGGATTACCAGGCGAAACCCGCGAGGAGATGCTGAATCAGGTCGATATCATCTCACGGTTACCTGTTAAGACTGTAAAATTTCACCAGTTGCAAATAATAAAAGGAACCGCTATGGAAATTGAATTTAAGAATATTCCTGGTGATTTTGAGCTCTTTACATGGGAGGAGTATCTTGATTTCTTCATTTCTTTTCTTGAAAGGCTGAACCCGGCAATTGTAGTAGAAAGATTTACCGGAGAAGCGCCACCGCGCTTTTTAACAGGAGAAGGATGGGGTAAAAAACGAACTGACCAGATCGTAAATCTAATAGAAAAACGCCTCGAAGAACTTAATACCTGGCAAGGAAGGCTGTATCAAGACAAAAGACAAAAGTAAAAGACTGCAAGACAACTATATGACCTACTTTCTCGAAAATATAGCCCAATCACTCCAAAAAGAATTTGGAAACACACTTAATCGTCATTGTCTGGTTTTTCCGAACAGGAGGGCCGGATTATACTTTCTGAAGTATCTGGCAGCCGGGATCGAAAAACCTATTTGGGCACCGTCAATTCTGACGATCAATGAATTGTTCCGATCATATTCTTCGCTACAAATAGCAGGCAATGAAACACTTCTCTTTGAACTGTATAAAATATACAGTAAGTTGAAGAAACCTCATGAAAGCTTCGATGAATTTTATTATTGGGGCGATATGCTTTTAAATGATTTTGATGATGTTGATAAATATCTCGTTGATGCTTCATTATTATTCCGTAATGTTCTCGATCTAAAAAATATTGATCAACAGTTTGGTGGACTGACAGAATCACAGATAGAAATAATCAGAAGATTCTGGACAAATTTCAACCTGGATAAACCTACAAAAGAGAAAACCGGTTTCATTGGTATATGGACGGTTCTTTTTGATCTTTACTCCGGTTTCAGAAACGCCCTGATGACACAGAATATGGCATACGAGGGCATGATTTTCAGGGAACTGGCTGAGCGTAAAGAAAATTATTTCAATTCGGATGAACGCTGGAACATGATTCATTTTATCGGTTTCAACGCACTCAACGAATGTGAGAAAGTATTGATGATGAGGTTTAAAAAGGCTGGTAAAGCGAGGTTTTACTGGGACTATGATAACTCTTATATCCAGGAAGGGAAGTTGAACTCTGCAGGGTTTTTCATGCGCGATAATCTTAAAGTATTCGGTAATGATATGCCCTCAGGATGGAGTTTTGATACAATGCTCTCAAAAAAAGCCCCGGAAGTATATCGACATGTCATTGATACCTCTTCGGATGTAGCGCAGGTCAAGCTCGTTTCACAATTATTGGAAAAAATTCCTGATATCACTAAAGACAATGCTCATCATACTGCAGTTGTGCTTGCAGATGAAAACCTTTTAATGCCTGTGTTGACCAGTCTCCCTGAGAATATGGGTGATATCAATATAACAATGGGACATCCGCTAAAACAGACACTGGTATATACTTTTCTGAAACATCTGATGGATCTTCAGAGAAACACCGGCACGAATACCGGTGAGGTCCGTTTCGGTTACAAAGATGTAATCAGCATCCTAAAACATTCTTTGATTTCCGGATTATTGAGCGAATCTGACAATGAATTAGTTAATGAAATAGTAAAAACGAATCTTCTCAGGATTCCTGAAAAGCGTTTTACAAATTCAGAGACACTTTCACAGATATTTAAAAAACCATTAACTCCTGCTGATCTCTCGGGTTATTTTAAGGATATCCTGTCACTGATTGCCTTAAATGCCGGTTTAAATCCTGGTATGGCCGCTGATAATCCCGTTCAGGGTAATATCAGGAATGAGTTTATCTATAGGGTGGTTCTCTCGATAAACAGACTTGAATCAATTGTTAATAGTCCTGAAGTAACTTTTACAACAGATACATACATGCGAATTCTTGACAGGATGTTAAGGATGCAATCTGTTCCTTTTTCAGGAGAGCCTTTAACGGGGATTCAGATAATGGGAATTCTTGAAACCCGGGCGCTTGATTTTAAAAACCTGATTATTTTGTCAGTCAATGAAGGTATTTTACCTGCAGTATCTGCTGGTTCATCTTTTATTCCTTTCAGTCTGAGAGAGGCCTTTGGTATTCCTTCTGTTAATCATCAGGAGTCTATTTACGCGTATCACTTTTACAGACTTCTTCAAAGAGCTGAAAATGTTACATTTATTTATAATTCTAATTCTGAAGGTCTGAGGAGTGGTGAGATGAGCAGGTTTCTACTTCAGATGAAGTATGATAACATATTAATGCCGGATTTTCTTGATCTCAATTTCGAGATAAAAACACATCACACCCCCGGAGAAAGAATTGAAAGAAATGAAGAACATTCAAAACAATTAGTATCTCTTTTTCTGGACAGGAATAATGGCAGGTCACTTTCTCCTTCTGCAATAAATACCTGGTTAAGTTGCAGGATGAAGTTCTTTTATCGTTATGTAAACCGGCTTAAGGAACCTGAGAATATCTCCACAGATATTGACCCCGCTATGCTTGGTAACATTTTGCATGAGATTATGAAGAATCTTTATCAGCCGTCCATTGGAAGTGTTCTCACCGCTGAAATGCTGAATGGAATGATACATAACAAACAGTTCCTTTCTAAGATCGTAAATGAAGCTGTTAATGACAAGTACAAGGCTGGCAGGAATGATGAAGTAAGCGGAAACGAGCTTATCGTGAGGGATGTATTAATGGCATATCTGACCAGGATTCTGAATTCAGACAAAGCAATTGCACCTTTTGTCATTCTTAGTCTTGAGGATTCATATAGTTTTGTATTGCCATTTATTTTGAATGGATCTCAGTCTGAAATACTGACAGGAGGCAAAGTTGACCGGATTGATACGCTTAACGGAGTGACACGGATTGTAGATTACAAAACGGGTACTGTATCTGAATATGTCAATTCTATAGATGATTTATTTATCGACGACAGAAAGAAAGATGCTGACGGATGGCTCCAGACTTTACTTTATTGCGAAGCATATCTGTCAACTAAACCTGGTAATATTGTAAGACCATCTGTATATAAAATAAAGAAATTGACCGGTGCATTTATCGGGGATAAACTCAAATTAAAAACAGGAAGCAGGAGTGAGTCTGTACTCGATAATTACGAGCCAATCAGAGAAGAATACCTTACTGGTCTTAAAGGATTAATCAACACCATTTTTAGTGCAGATGAACCGTTTATAAAGACTACTGACATCAGGGGGAAATGTTCATATTGCCCTTACAAAACCTTATGCATGAGATAAGCATCATTAAATAACACAGCGATTATCATTTTTTTTCATAATTTAGCTCAACTTTTAATATACAGGATAAATGGTTACCGGTTATTCAAATTACCGTGTTGAGGTACGAAATGTTAAGTTCATTACCGACGATGGCAGGACATGTCCCAGAACTGCTATGGTATCCTTTTACAATGAGGAAGGTGAAGAAATTGATTCAGAATTATTCGGTGCAGTGGATATTAATCAGATTTATACCATAATCAGGGAGGGACAGGATCTGATTCTTGATAATTTCTACATACATGAGTTCTCTCTCTCTTCTTACCGGCGAATTAATGGTATCGAAAAGAAGGAGCTGGTCCCGATAATTGGGTTCTCAGCAAAGAATGCATTTTTTGAAGCAAAGGTATGCACTGATTTTACATATTCTTCTTTTTCAGAGGGGGAGGTCAGTTTCGATGGAAGTCATTTTGCCAAAGGGAAAGTTCTCTTTAATGGATCAGTCTTTGGCGAAGGGAATGTTGTATTTTCAAATACTTTATTCAGGAATGGGAACATTGAGTTTACCGGGTGTGTCTTCTGCGCAGGAGATTTCATGTTCAAGAACGCGATAGTTAAGGATGGTGTTAAGGATTTCCAGGATATACATTTTGGGAATGGAGAGGTAAGCTTTGCCAATACGGAGTTCAACAATGGGGAGTTGCTTTTTATAAATACACATTTTGACAGCGGACGTTTTAATTTTAAAATTACCAGGATAACAGGCGGGAAGGTTGATTTTCATTATTCAGTATTTGGAGATTGTGAGATAATGTTCGAAAGAACTGAGTTCGGAAACAGCAGGGTAGACTTCAGAACAGTTGACTTTGGCTCAGGGAGAATAAATTTTAATCGTTCACTTTTTGGAAACGGAGAGGTCAACTTTGAAGGGGCAACCTGCAAAGCCGGGAAGATTCAGTTTAAAAAAGCAGAGATGGGGTATGGTCCAAAAAATTTCAATCTGATGGAGATGGGCGATACAGATATCAGCTTTGAAAGAACCGATTTTGGCGATGGTGATGTTAGTTTTTACGGATCAACATATCATACCTTGTCACTCAAATCGTGTCATCTTGATCATTATATTGACCTACGTCTTTCAAGAGCAGAACTTCTTGATATTTCCGATACCATTGTACGAGATATCATCGATATTGAACCCTACGATTTTCCAGTTGATATTAAATCATTGGATATGTCGGGAATGAGGCTCCTGGGGAAGTTATATATCGACTGGAGGCACAATAAGTGCAATGAATCTGTTCAGAACCAGCATGGAACCAGTTTAAGACAAAAAGCCGAACAATTCAGAATCCTTAAAGAGAATTTCAGTGGGACAGGTAAGTATGAGGATGAAGATGAAGCATATATAATGTTCAAACGTTTTGAAGCAAAATCGTGGCTAACCGAACAGCAGGATAAAGGGGGAATTGCAAAAATTGTCAGTCATATTCCTAACAGTTTCCAGTGGCTCGTATTTGATAAAATCGGACTTTACGCAACCTCACCGGGACGAGTCCTTCTAAGCGTTTTCGTATTCTGGTTTTCTTTTGGAACTCTTTATTTTCTTATAGATTTATCAGGAATGGGAAAAACTGTTTCGGCAGTCGGTAATCCTGATAAATTATCGACACTGCTTCAGTCATTTTATCATAGTGCAATTACCTTTTTCACAATAGGTTATGGCGATGTTTACCCCATTGGACTCAGTAGGGTAATCTCCGGATTAGAAGGATTTATGGGAGTTTTTATGATGTCTTATTTCACCGTTGCTTTTGTCCGCAAGGTGCTCAGGTAACCTCATTTCTCAGTCTCATGTTGCAACGCTGCCATTTTTATGGCTGTAACAGCTGCTTCATCACCTTTATTTCCATGTATTCCTCCGGCTCTGTCAACAGCCTGCTGCTGGTTATTTGTTGTCAGGATACCAAATATAAAAGGTAAATTATATTCAAGGTTGAGTTGAGTTATTCCCTGGGTTACTCCCTGACAAATGTATGTAAAATGAGGTGTTTCACCCTGGATAACACATCCCAGGCAGATAATAGCATCAAGATCATCGTATTCCGCGAGAAATTGAGCGCCAAGTGTAAGTTCAAAACTACCGGGTACATGTTTTACAACAATATTTTTATCCGTTGCACCATGTTTTTTAAGGGTTTTAACTGCTCCGTCAAGTAATTTCCCGGTTACCTCCATGTTCCAATCAGAAACTACAATGCCAAATCGCATTTCTCCTGCATCAGGGACGATTTCGGGATTATAAGATGATAAATTTTTAGTGCCCATGAATAGCTACTTGATCAGTAGTTTTACCCTTGCAATATATTTTTCGATAGTAGTACCTTCAGTGCTCTCAGGATACTGATTCTCAATTCTTTCGTATAATTTTAAAGCTTCAGGGAATTTCCCTTTTAACTCATATAGCTCACCTGCCTTCATTAGAAACAATGGTGTATTAAATGAATTCCTGGCAAAATCTGCCGCTTCAATGTACTTTGAAACACCTTTTTCCAGATCTCCCAATTCGACATAAGCGTCGCCGGTTGCACCGATAGCCAATGACCCGATAAGTTTATCTTTTTTTGAATATTTGTTAAGAAATTCGATTGCTTCTTTATAATTACCAAGATGCAGATAACAAATCCCTGCACTGTATCTGGCAAGATTGCCCGAATTGGTAAATTTATAATCCCTGGCTATATCGAGAAAGCCGAGATAGTTTCCGTCACCATTCAGGGCAAGCTTCAAAGAATCTTTTTCAAGATACCTTTCTGCCTGGAACATCTGGGACTGGGCTTCATTGTTTCTTTTGTTAAAATAGAGCTTGCCAAGCCATCCCAGACCTACCAATAAAACTATTACTCCTAATCCGATCAAAAGGGGTTTATAATTTTCTTCAAGATAATGTTCTGTTCTTGATAGTGTCTCCTCAACACTTGAAATGGTCGTTGGATTTACATCCTTTTTATTCTTAGCCATACTGGTCTTTAATATTTAACTTCTGAATTTACCCACGCAAAAGTAATTTTTTTCAGGTAATTTTAAAACATTTAAATTAATGAATATCCGATAAGTATCAAAATATTTATTATCGACTTGAATATCAGAGGTATTATTATCAGTTATAGCTGGAAATATTGTATTTTCTTTGGTTGAATAAGTTCTGATCGTCCATATCTTTTTCTAACTTTGAAACCTCAACCAGATTAAACGTCTCTCAGTCTTTCATTCTTTTAATAATTTTCACTTTTCACTTTTCACTTTTCACTTTTCACTTTTCACTTTTTACTTCTAATCTATGTATCTTAAAAAACTTACCCTGACCAATTTTAAAAACTATGAGCTGAATGAGCTGGAGTTTTCACCAAAGATAAATTGTTTCGTTGGCAATAACGGAGTTGGTAAGACGAATATTCTTGATGCTATTCATTATTTGTCACTTACAAAAAGTTTTTTTAATAATATTGATAGCATAAGCATCAGGCATGGAGAAGACTATTTCATCATTCAGGGAACTTTTGTAAGGGATGGGGAGGAGGATCAGATTTATTGCGCTTTTCAGAAACAAAAACAAAAACTATTAAAAAGAAACGGGAAAGAGTATCAGAAACTTTCTGACCATGTAGGCAGATACCCTGTTGTAATGATATCTCCGGCAGACAGCGCTCTGATAACTGAAGGAAGTGAGGACCGCAGGAGGTTTATGAATAAAATAATAAGTCAGTATAGCGCTGAATATCTCGATTCTGTACTAAAGTATAGTAAGGCGCTTCAGCAGAGAAATAAGGTACTGAAGGATATTAAATCATCAGGCCAGGCCGACAGTGATATTCTGTCAATATGGGATGCTCAACTGGTGAAGTATGGCTGTTATGTTTACGATGAGAGAGACGTACTTGTAAATGAACTCATCCCTGTTTTTCAGGAATATTATTCCCTTATCTCTTCAGGAAAAGAATCGGTCAGCCTTAAATACCGGTCACATCTTTCAGAGGGCAGTTTTGCAGAGGCGCTTCAGAACTCTGTAATAAAGGACAAGTATCTGGAATATACTACAGTCGGTATTCATAAAGATGATCTGCTTCTTGAGATGGATGATTTTTTAGTGAAATCGCTTGGTTCCCAGGGACAACAGAAATCTTACCTGGTCGCTCTCAAGCTTGCCAAATTCGACTTTATAAAAAGGAAAGCCGGCTTTTCACCTATATTACTTCTCGATGATATTTTTGATAAATTTGACGCAGAGCGTGTTGAACAAATTATAAGACTCGTTGGGAATGAAAGGTTTGGACAGATATTTATTACTGACACACACCAGAATCGACTTCAGGATATTTTACGTTCTCATAACACTGATTATAAGCTATTCAATATTACAGGAAACGTGATTGTTGAACTAACTCAGAATGGCAAACCAATTCAATGAGACGAAGTAAAACCATATCACTTGCCGAAGCGGTCAATGATTACATCAAAGAGATGAATCTTGGCGGAAAACTAAGTGAAATAACCATCATAAACTCCTGGGAAGACATTGTTGGAAAGGTCATTAGTTCGAGAACAACAAAAATCTTCATCAAGAACCATATTTTGTACGTCCATTTGAATTCATCCGTTGTCAGAAATGAATTACTGATGCTCAGGGAAGTCCTGAAAGAGAAGCTAAACAGCAAGGCAGGAAGCGAAGTAATTAAAGATATTGTACTGCGATAAAGCTATCTGAATGTCTTTATGCCTTCAGCCAACCATACAATCAGACAATCTTATAGTCCGTACCTTTTATGAGTACCGATTTCCTCAGGGTTTTTTGTGAGGTGAAATGAAATTCATGTCCTCCGGAAGATAAAATAACATCTCTATTATTTATATCAATTGAAACAGTTGAAGATTTATCCTTATGAAGAAGAAAGTCAGCCAGTAAAAAAGCTTTTTCTATTCCATCACCGCGCCTGAAATTCCAGACTTCATCAGGTAAAGCCAACCTATTCCCATCATATATTGATTCCATGGGTAACTCCTTAAGTAAAGAGTAAACTTCATAATTATTTTTCTCATACAATTCGGTAAACGACACCGGGTTTCTCTCAATGGCTGCTTTTATGAAAGGTCGCCAGTCAATTACATCCATCTGTCTGTATACATAAAGAGCCAATTGAGCGGGTTCTGAATTAACCTTATTCCTTGTTATGAGATCAATTATTTCTTCACGGCTATTTTCAATTGTTATTTCCAGCTTGCCGGAAGAGGTAAATTTTTTTTCACTATCAGGGATTTTTGGATCAATGAAAATAAAATTATTCAGCTCTTTAAACATCTCCTGAATAATTTTTTCATATTCAGTCCCTGTTTTTTTAATGAACTCAATTTCAATTTCTTTCAGACTTTTTCCGGAGCTTTTAACAAGAATCCCCTCAATATCATTTAACATAATTTTCCATTGAATCGGGCTCAGGTGAAAGTCCTCTCCTTCAATTTCTTTTACAAGAGAACCTCGTGATTCAGGGGAAACATTGAACCGGCTTGAATGTTCGTATTCAAACATCTTTTCAAGCGAAATGTATCTAACAGTTCCTGAACAGTCACACCTATACTGGAAAAGAGTTTTGTATTTTGATTTAAAACGAAGAAAATTAATGAAAATAAGACTGGTCAATTCAGTCACTAGAAACTCCCTGAGTTTTTCTGAAAACAGCTCGTATGCATTTTGGTCAATTGTTGCCTCATTGTATATAGTATGTATATAACCGGATATATGGGAAACAATTGTTACCTTTTCATTCTCCATCGCTCTCCGTGCCCTCTCAGACAACGAAGTCCCGTTGTACCACATATTTTTCGTAACAATCCTGCGGTTATTTGTTATTAATCCATCTTTCTCAATTATAAAATTCTGAGAGTGAAGAGGTGTGGCAATCAGAAAGATTTTCTCAAGAGGAACTCTACCAACAACAAACATTGCTGCTGCATAAAGAGCAGATAATGAGACACATTCGCCTGCCCCTGTTTTGAAATTATCTTTGTATCTGAACGCTCCCATTGCTTCAATGGTTTCGGTCTTCCAATATGGAATAATGTCGGAATCGTACTTGTCGAGTCCGAAATGTTTTCGTATATCAATATCAAAATAGTATTTGTCTCCCTCATAACCAAAAAGCGCATTGGACTGTTTAAGCATTTCCATATCGTAAAAATCACTAAACCTCGCTATTTCTGCACTCTTCGATGTAAGCCCCCATGTTGAAAGATCAAGATTGAAAACATAGTTCTGAATGATGTATTGTTTTATACGATTGGCTTTGACAGTGAACCCTTTTTTCTCTATATCCTTAAACCATGGATCTTCTCTCCATCTCCATAATTCATGCGACATTATATCTGCAAGAATAAGCGGATAAAAAAGCTCGGGGAATATAAAGATCTCCATATCAGAAAGAGTAAAAGCCGAAGAGTACTTTTCCAGAATCTTTTTATCGGAAAAGTCTATTTTGAAAGTTGAATCCATTATTATGTTTTAATAATCCACAAATCTAATAACACAAAACGGGATATAAAGTTCTGTGAGGTTGGGGGGCAAATAGGAAGAAGGGGGGAATACTCCCTTTTCAAAAGGGTTTTTAATAGAATCTCTCTATTCCTGAAAAGAAGAAGTCAGCTTCTTTAATTGCATTTTCAACACTATCCGATCCATGGACTGCATTCATCTGTACAGATACTGCAAAGGTCTTCCTGATAGTACCTGGTTCGGCTTTTGCGGGATCTGTCGCGCCAATCAGCTTTCTGAATTGATCAACTGCATTCTCGTGTCTTAAAATCATCACAACAACCGGTCCGGATGTCATAAACTCAATCAAACCTTCAAAAAATGACTTACCTTTATGGACAGCATAAAATGATTCAGCCTGAGGAAGAGTTAACTTAACCATACGCATAGCGGCAATTTCAAATCCACCTTCATTTATCATAGCGAGAATAGGTCCGGTTTTGCCAGTCCTGACTGCATTTGGTTTAATAATCGAAAAAGTAAAATCACTGTACATGGATAGATTTTTTGATTGTTAAGTATAGAATCGGTCTTAAGGAATATTCTTTATCTTTAGCCACTTGAATAAACACCGGTAAAAGTGATAGATTTATCCAAATATACAAAAGAATTATCGAAACTTTTCTCATCATCGGAGAATATATTAATAATATGCCATATCAATCCTGATGGTGATGCTGTAGGTGCACAGTTAGCTCTATATCATTATTTTAAGGCCAAAGGAAAGAATGTTTCACTTTTGGCTCCTAATTATCTTCAGGAATTTTTGAAGTGGTTGGATGGCGCCGATCAGATAAATATTTTTATTAAAGACAGGAAGCAAAGCAGGATTCTGATTGACAAAGCTGATCTTATTGTCATGGTTGATTTTAATCATCCCGGAAGGTTGGGTGAGGCAGAAGATTCTGTTACAGCATCCAAAGCGAAGAAGGTAGTTATAGATCACCATCTTGACCCTGAAAATTTTGCTGATCTCATAATATCCGACCCTGGAAAATGTTCAACATCTGAACTTGTTCATGAACTTATCTGTGAAATTAACGGAGAAGAATTTATGAACCGGTCGTATGCTGAAGCGCTTTATGTGGGCATCATTACTGATACAGGGAATTTTGAACATGGAGCATATTCTTCCAGAACATTCAGAATTGTTGCCGATCTTCTCGATTCAGGTATTGTTAAGGAGAAAATTATCAACCTGATATACAATAATTTTTCGAGTGACAGGATCAGATTACAGGGTTTTGCTCTTAACCAGAGAATGGTGGTTTTACCGGAATTTAAAACTGCGTATATATATCTTTCAAAAGATGATATGAAAGCGTATAACCATGTAAAGGGCGACACAGAAGGATTTGTTAATATGCCTTTATCAATTAAAGGGATAAATTTTTCGGCTTTGTTTATTGAAAAGGATAATTTTATAAAGCTCTCATTCCGTTCAAAAGGGCAATTCCCATCAAATGAATTTGCTTCACTTTATTTTTCAGGTGGAGGGCATCTGAACGCATCAGGAGGTGAGTATACTGATACTCTGGATAATACCATTGCTTATTTTCTTCAGGTTCTTAAGGAAAATGTTTGGAGATTTGAAAACCAGTTATAAGTACATGTGGATCAAAAATATAGTTATACTGTCTCTTATAATATCTCTTGTTTCGTGCCGGGAGAAAGTAACAAATAACACTTTTAGTTCCAGGCCAGGTAAGAATGAAATGGTTGATCTAAACAGGTATCTTGTTCAGAAAGACAGGGAAAGAATTAAAAACTATATTGAACGAAAGAGTCTAAAAATGTTTGAATCCCCCACAGGACTCTGGTATCAGATAAAAAATGAAGGAACAGGAAAGAACTTTGCCGATAATGATAAAATCGTTATGAATTATGAGTGTTCTCTTCTCGATGGGACAAAATGCTATTCATCCAAAGATCTCGGTCCAAGAGAAATTATCCTTGGTAGAGGTGCGATAGAACCAGGGCTTAATGAAGGTCTGAGGTTACTAAAGTCAGGGGCTGAAGCCATATTCATAATACCTCCATTTTTGGCTTATGGACTGGTTGGTGATAGAAAAATGATCCCTTCAAGAGCTGTAATTGTTTATAATGTTAATATTTTGCCGGCCAAATAATAATTGGATGGAGTGTGCGTTTAAGATATAATGTATTTTTTAAAAACTAAATAAATGAATAAAAAGATTTCCCAATCAATTTTGATGATTTTTAGTATCGGTTTAATTGTATTGCTCGTATCATGTAATCCGGCAAGCAAATATGAGAAAGCTGAAAGTGAATCAATTTCCAATTACCTTAATACTAACTCTGCTGATACTTTTAATTTGGAAACCAGTGGTTTATATTATCATGAAGTTCTTGCAGGAACCGGTCGTGCGCCAGTTGCACACGATACAGCTTATGTGCTCTATACCGGGAAATACCTTAATGGAAGTATATTTGACACAAATACAAATACAGGAGGAAAGATACTTGTTTTCCCTGTGGCTGAGAGATTAATGATTGCAGGATTTGATGAAGGAATTACATATATGAAAGCAGGAGGTAAGGCTAAATTCCTTGTGCCATCCAATCTTGCTTATGGTACTCAGGGTTTTTATTCTATAGCCGGGTATACTCCTCTGTTGTACGAGGTTGAGCTGGTTAAAGTAGCGCCAGGACCGGCGAAATAAGATCACTGCATCACAAAGACAACAAGTTTATCATTTAACAATGGCAGATCTCTTTTCCATTCTGAGATTCGCATTGTTCTTATCGATTCCCCCGGCAGGGTAATATCAGCTGCTATACACAGCAAGGTATCATTATGACAGGTTGTTAAGATAGACTCCAGCATTTTCTGGTTTCGGTAAGGAGTCTCCATAAATATCTGGGCAAATCCTTCTCCTGCCTTTTTTTCAATTTCCCGGAGTTTTGCGGATCTTTCAACAGGTTTTACCGGCAGATATCCATTAAAAGTAAAATTCTGACCATTTAGTCCGGAAGAGATCAGCGCAAGGAGTATCGAGGATGGACCTGATAATGGAGTTACGATAATTTTTTTCTTATGTGCCAGAGCGACAATCATTGCACCCGGATCAGCAATCCCCGGAAGCCCTGCCTCACTTAGAATACCTATGTCCGACCCTCTAAATACAGGTTCAAGATAATCTACGATATCAGATTCACCGGTATGTTCATTCAACTCATGAAATACAGTATCATCTATCGGAAACTGCTTATCAATGAGCCGCAAAAACCTTCTGGCGCTCCTTATATCTTCGACTATAAAGAATCTTAATTGTCTGGTAAGACTAATAACTTTTTCGGGGATCACTTTAAGGAAATCATCTCCTCCCAAAGTCACTGGTATAAGGTAAATCCTGCCGTTCACATCTATAAATTT
This sequence comes from Bacteroidales bacterium, assembly GCA_025358645.1. GTDB lineage: Bacteria > Bacteroidota > Bacteroidia > Bacteroidales > VadinHA17 > LD21. The sequence continues at coordinate 5,809 of JANYIW010000067.1, read as the reverse complement.
ATTCAATCAAATATAACAAATATACGGGTTGTGTCTCTTATTACAAAAAATGCGAAACCTGTTGTCTATTACTGATTTTTAGTATAGGTTTGTCAGGAAATATTTTTATTGTGAAAATAACATTTCTTGGAACAGGCACATCACAGGGTGTCCCGGTAATTGCCTGCGGTTGTAATACTTGCCTTTCCTCAGACCTGCACGATAAAAGACTCAGGACTTCACTACTTCTGGAGACAGAGGATACTACACTGGTTATTGATGCCGGACCTGACTTTCGCCAACAAATGCTTAGAGAACATGTATCCAAACTCGATGCAATAATTTTGACTCATGAACACAAAGATCATATAGCAGGGTTGGATGATGTAAGGGCTTTCAACTATAAAAGCCAGGACGCTATCGACATTTATTCCGAAGAGAGAGTTCAAAAGGTGATTAAAAAGGAATATTCCTATGTTTTTTCTGAATATCAGTATCCTGGAATTCCTAAAATGAGACTTAATCCTATTCCGGAGCATGGTTTTAATATCAATAATCTTAAGATAATCCCTATAAGAGTGTTCCATTACCGCCTGCCGGTTTACGGCTTCAGAGTAGGTAATTTTGCATATATAACAGATGCGAATTATATTCCTGAAGAGAGTAAAGAGAAATTATATGGTGTTAAATATCTGGTTATTAATGCACTCAGAAAGGAAAAACATATTTCTCATTTTAGCTTAAGGGAAGCTATGGACTTTAGCAGAGAGATATCACCCAAAAAAACTTTTATTACGCACATCAGTCATCAGATGGGCTTGCATAGTGAGGTCTCAAAGGAGTTGCCCTCTGAGATTATGCTGGCATTCGATGGTTTAAGTCTTGTCTGTGATGAATGATAAAATCGGAATCCTATTTCTTTTTAAAGGTATTATTCAGCTTTTTCTGGTAATCTTTCGAAAAATAGTACTTGTTTCGTCCAAGTTGTGAAGCATTTACCTGTGAACTTTTCTTTCTTTTTTCGTAATATGGATTCTTTTTTGCAGGAGCACAATTGGTAAATATTACAAGAAGAATCAGAATAAAACTATACTTCAATATTTTAATTGCTTTAGACATTAACACCTTTGCTTTTGAATCACCCTAAATATACTACTATTTAATTTAAAAGAAAAAAACGATCTCAAAATCTGTTTAGATTGCTTCTGCGCTGAATGGCAGAAAAGACTTTTTAAAAGATTTGTATGTTTTACATTGCTATGAAAATTTAACATTTTTACGAATTAATACTGAAAATGTTACTGTTTGCAATAAATTGATTCATTAAAAGATTGAGCGCGAAACGATTAACGATAAACGCTAAACAATAAGTAAGGTTAAAAGTCTATCCTTCCAGCCCCGTTTCCAATTTCCGGTTGATAGAAATCAGGTACCAGACCGGTTTTTTTCTGATAAACTTTTGACAGGGTGGTCATAAATTTTTCTAAATCGTCGTTTCTCACAATGCTGATAGTACATCCGCCAAATCCGGCGCCAGTCATGCGTGTGCCAATAACTCCCGGTAGCTTTCTTCCCTCATAGACGAGGGTATCGAGTTCCAACCCGGTAACTTCATAATCATCTTTAAGGGAATCGTGGGATTGATTCATTAGTTCACCGAAACGTATTATATTGTTATCTTTCAATACTTTAACAGCTTCGACAACTCTTCCATTCTCACTGATTACATGCTTTGCCCTTTTTCTGATAACCGGATCATGAATATATTTTTCCAGAATATTTATTTCTCCGGGGATAAGTTCACTTAAGTTTCTGACAGGCTTATATTTCTGAAGCAGTTCAACAGCTTTATCACATTCACTTCGCCTTTCATTATATTTAGAATCAGTTAGTCCTCTTCTTTTGTTCGAATTGGTGATTATCAGAGAACAATCAGTAAGAATGAGTGGAACCATTTCAAAAAATAATGTATCACAGTTCAGGAATATTGCATGATCTTTTTTACCAAAACCGACAGCAAACTGATCCATTATTCCGCAGTTCATTCCAACAAATTCATTTTCAGCTTTCTGACTCATCTTAACCAGATCGAGAGTAGTAAAAGATGCATTGAAGAATTCATTTAAAGCAACTGCCGTTACCATCTCAATGGAAGCTGAAGAGGAGAGGCCTGCACCGTTTGGAACATCCCCATAATAAAGAAATTCCAGACCACTTAATTTAATCCCCTTCTTTATGAATTCGTTAATTACTCCAAGAGGATAGTTAATCCATTTCCTGCTAGTATTTATAAAAAGCCCGTTGAGCTTGACTTCTGAGTCCTCATTGAAATTTATTGTACTGAATTTCAGCGTATTGGTTTTAATTTTTCGGATTAAAAGATACGTCCCATAGTTCAAGGCGCATGGAAAAACAAATCCACCATTATAATCTGTATGTTCACCAATTAAATTGACTCTTCCCGGGGAGAAAAAAAGAACAGGTTTATCACTCCTGTTACTATATTTTTCATAAAATTTTTCAGCAAAGTTTTTAGTATCCATTTTTATACTTTTAGCTTTTTCTCGATTTCGCTAATCTGGTTTCTGAAATGCTTATCTGTGTCTATAAGATTATTTACGGTCTTACATGCATGTAGAACAGTGGCATGGTCTTTTCCACCTATATGTGACCCTATACTCGCAAGAGATGCTTTTGTAAGGCTTTTTGAAAAATACATAGATACTTGTCGCGCCTGCACAATCTCTCTTTTCCTCGTCTTTCCCTGGATGAGTTCAGCCGGGATCTTATAATAATCACAAACTATTTTCTGAATATATTCTATAGTTATTTCCCGTCTCGCCGTACTAATAAGTTTTTCAACCATCTGTCTTGCCAGATCGAGAGTAATTTCTTTTCTGTTAAGCGTTGATTGGGCATAAAGAGATATCAATACTGCCTCAAGCTCTCTGATATTATTTGAGATGTTAACAGCCAGAAATTCGAATATTTCTTCCGGCAACTCAATTCCGTCATTATATGCTTTTTTCTTTAGAATTGCCAACCGTGTCTCATAGTCAGGTCTTTGAAGATCAGCCTGAAGACCCCATTTAAATCTTGAGAGTAGCCTCTGCTCCATACCCTGAAGCTCAACAGGCGGTCTGTCGCATGTAAGAATAAGTTGTTTGCCTGATTGATGCAGGTGGTTGAAGATATGGAAGAAGGTATCCTGTGTCTTCTCTTTTCCTGCAAATTCATGAACATCATCCAGAATGAGTACATCGATCATCTGATAGAAATGAAGAAAATCGTTTTTATTATTGTTTCTGACTGACTCAACAAACTGGGTCTGAAACTTATTTGCATTAACATACAGAACAGTTTTGTCAGGATGTTTTTCTTTGACGAGAATGCCGATAGCCTGCACCAGATGTGTTTTACCAAGTCCTGAATCTCCGTACACCATCAATGGATTGAATGCAGTTCCACCTGGATTATTGCCAACAGCAATACCTGCTGATCTGGCCAGCCTGTTACATTCTCCTTCAACATAGTTACTGAAATTGTAATCCGGATTCAGTTTAGGATCAAAATGTACTTTTTTAATACCTGGAATTACAAATGGATTTTTTATTGAGGGTTGAGTAACATCGAAAGGAACCTGAACCGGCTTGTTATTAAGATCTGTTTTATTTCTGGAAGGATATCTTACAGTATAAGGTTTGCCATCTGAATAATTTGCATTTTCCATAACAACATTATATTCAAGCTTGGCATCAGTTCCGATTTCCCGTCGAAGGGTTTTCCTCAGGATATCAATATACTGCTCTTCAAGATATTCATAAAAAAAAGGGCTTGGCACTTGAATTGTCAGAACATTGTTTTCAAGTTTAAGAGGGATTATCGGTTCAAACCAGGTCTTGTAACTGATGGATGGAATTATGTCCCTGATAATTTGAAGACAGTTATTCCAAACGTCATTATGTGACTTATTCATTTAAATTGGTTTTTTAAAAATTTCAAGGTTAGAATCAAGCCGATTCGCTTAGCAATATTTGTAAAAAAAAAACTAATAAAAAAAATTTTTTTTGCTTGACTTTGTCAATTAAAGTATATGTTTTTAACCATCAGCAACTTATAAATGAAATTATTTTTATATTATTTAAAATATTGATTATCAGATAGATAGTATTATTTGTATTGGCTTGTAAGTGTGATACAATTCTTTATGAATTCTTACTCAAAATTCAACCTGAGATGAAAAAAACGGGGACTATTTTGCTCTTGATTCTATTTGATTTTTTAAGATCAAGATTATCTGAATTTTATAATATATTTATTTAGCCGGCGTTGATTTCTTCCCAAAGACTGAAAAATGGACATATCGCTTTGGATTGCTCTTCATATCCTTTAAAAGCATATTTAAACTCTCCATACTACTGTTAAGATTTGTATAAAGTGAGTCATTCGTGAGTAAATGTCCTGCACTTCCTTTTCCTTTATTCAAATTATCAAACAGCAAAGAGGCTTTTTCGAGACTTGCTTTCAGATTGGCGACTGAGCCGTAGACATCAGCAGCAGCCAGGGTATCACTTATTGATTCAAGGTTGGTGAATGTCTTGTTCATCTTTCCGGAATTATCTGATAACATCTGGGTGAATTTATTTATATTATCAAGTGTAACAGCGAGTTCCTTTTCCTTTGACCGTACAATTTTGTCAAGACTTTCCGTTGTGCTATTCAGGTTTGTAATTGTTCCGGTGAGGCCCTTTCTGAAATCTGCATTCAATATTTTATTAACCGAAAGAATTACAGTATCGAGCGCTACAATAAGATTGGATACCTTTTCCTTCACCGGTAATATTTCAGAATCAATTTTATCCATCAGAGATTCTGCCAGCCTTCCGGGGATGGTATCCCCGTTGGAATATGTTCCTGGCCCTTTACCATATACAAACTGAACTTTCATACCTCCCAGCAGGGATACCGGGACTATCTCCGCAACCGTATTTTTAGGAAGCTTAAAATTCTTTTTTACCGAGAACTCAACCAAAAGTCTGCCACTCTCTGCATCAATAAAATCCAGAGATCTTACAACGCCGACTTTATATCCGTTAATTTCAACAGGACTGGATTCAGCCAGGCCGCCTACCTTATCATATACTGTATAATAAATTGCTGTGCTTTTTAAAAAATCTTTTCCCTTAAGAAAATTAAAGAGCCATACAAAAACTATTATAGTCAATAATGTAGTAGCTCCAACTTTAACTTCATTCGAGATCTTTTTCATCTAATAGTCGTTTTGTGTTTTTCTTTTTTGTTCCAAAGCTTGTTGTAAAGGTAATATTTTGTTGTCTTTTACTGCAATTACAAATGCATCAGGATAAAATGCTTCTACCTTATTTCTGTAATCAACTGCAGCTGAATAATCTGTAAAACTCCCTGAAGCATATTTGAAGCGATCCTGTGTATTTATTTCCGTAATATCTTTTAGTCCTTTGAAATTTCCGGGTTTAATTTCGGTTTTTGATAAGGAAGAGGAAACCTGTACCATAAATAATATTTCATCTGCCGCAGGAGTTTCTTTGATCAGTGTGTCGGATTTCTGATCAGGCTCCTGATTCTTCTTCCACGAGATATCACTCTTGCTATCAATCTCATTCAGGTAGTTTCTGCACGCCCTGAATATAGAAGATGCAAGATAATCCTGCCCTTCTTTTGAGTTTAAGAACTTTTCTTCAGTCGGATTGGAAATAAAACCTGTTTCAATAAGCACACTTGGCATTTTAGTATTGTACAAAACCCAGAATCCGGCCTGTTTTACATCACGGTCATTTCTGTTAACACGTTC
>JANYIW010000403.1 GCA_025358645.1 Bacteroidales bacterium | reverse complement strand
AATTAAAATCCCATCTCCATTGGTTCCGGCGTAATTATATTGAATTGTTTTTGGATGAACTTTTACTTCAGGTGATAAAGTAATTCCGTCAGGACATGCTAACCCAACAACCTTTGGTGTAATATTATAAAAGACAGATTGAAGGTTATCGCTTTCATTAGTATATGGGAATGCAAGAACAGTATTTTGCGTTACATCTGTTGCAGCAACCCTATTCCCTGCTACTACTGCAGGAGGCGCAGCGATTGATACAGTATAATCAAATTTTATCTCTCCCTGTGTAACATGAGTTGTAGTTGTCAGTTTGATCTCCGTCGATGTACCATAGCATATCTCCGGCTTTACATTTATCGGAATAACCCGCGGAGTAGGGTTAACTATGACCGTAGCAATAATGTCACTTCCCACACAATTAGTCGGATTCGGCCCTACCGGTCTTATAGTGAAAGTAATAGTAATGGGGTCATCCGTAATATTTGTAAATGAGCCTGATAATAGACTACCAATACTCGGAGCTGTTCCGTTTACAGGAACAAGTGTTGTAATTCCGGCCGGGGTAGTACGGTTCCAGATATATGTAGTTCCGGGAACACCGTAACTTTCTCCCAGTACAATATCTTTAAATGCTATTCCGGAACATTCATTACCTTGCAGAGAAGGGGTTACTGTTGCAACCGGAATTTTGTTTACGGTCAATAATGCTGATTTACTCGTTGTAGAATTCAGATACCTGTCTCTAACAACGCAGTAGTAATTTCCAGCGTCAGTTAAAACTGCATTATTAATTGTTAATGTAGATGTTCTATTACCAGTATAGTGAGGACTATTAGTTATGACGACACCATCCTTATACCAGATATATGTTAAGGGGCCTGCGCCGGTTGCAGTAATTGAAAATACAGGATTTTCTCTTTCACAGACTATGAGACTGACCGGATGAACAGTAATCAATGGTCTGCTTCGACCAAAAGCAAATTGTGTTCCGGTTGGTGAGATATCACCAGCCAGATTGTTCCTGAATACCACAGGTCCGATTGCATCGCTGTGAGTACCATCCAATGTCCAGTCTCCGCCTGCAGTCCGTTTTATTACACGGGTAATATCGTAAACCGGAAGAGTGAATCCTGATCCGTTTAAGTTAATATTGAAATTCCCGCTCGAAAAACCGTTTGCAGCTGTAAAATTCCAGTAGCCATCGGGGTATGCATCAGCCACTTCCACAGGCGGGTCAGATAAGGGAAGACCTGCATTACCGGGGGCCGGGGATGTTTTAAACTCTGAAATTACTGTTCCTGCTGTGGAAATACTGTTTGTTATAATGTTTGCCGGGTTATAATATAAAGAAGTGCCCAGAGGGAACAGATAGGTACCGGTCTGGTTTATCGCTCTTTCAAATTTTCCGAAAATTCTGCTGGCTGTAACAGATGTATAATTTAAAGAAGATGCAGCCGGATTAGAAAGTAATAGTTTATAAGTTGTTGTATTTACATTACCAACATGTATCGACAATGTATTGGTAACGGTGACATTATTTGGCAGTCCAACGCTTTTTGAAGCTGAGGCCCCTGTGTTTTCAATTGAAAGGTTATAAAAAGTCTCTCCTAAAGTACGAATAATTAACTGGTTATCAGTGCCATTAAAGATTACAGTACTGACTCCGGGGATAAATACTCCACCGGTATTTGTCCAGTTTCCCCAAATTCTGAATATACCGTTACCTGATGTTGTAGCCGTACTTTTATAGTTACCGGAAAGGTTTATGGTTCCATTATTCCCAAGAGTGCCGGATGTATTATCAAGATCTTTACTATTAACTACTATGCCGGTAGTAACTGAAATGACTGCACCGTTGTTCGAAATGACCTGGGCAAATAATGCATCCTTTGGGAAAAACATCACAGCAAGGCACAGAATGATTATGCTTTTAATTAAAGAGCTTATCTTCCTGTTACCCGGAGTCATTATATGTCTGCTGATCTCAGTCATTCATCTTATTATGCAGTCGTTTCGCATTATTTTGCTTTTTACCCCCCAACCCCCCAAATGGGGGGCTTTATCCTTCTCCACTTCTTACTTCTTACTACTTACTTGGCCTCACACCTCACTCCTCACTCCTCACTCCTCACGCCTCACACCTCACACCTCACACTACCTACTTCTTACTTCCTCCCCCTTTCACCTCAATAAGGGTAATATCGAATACCAGAGCTGTGTTTGGCGGGATTACGTTTGACATACCGGCAGGTCCATAAGCCAGAGCTGACGGAATAAAAATCCTCCATACAGAACCTTCGGGCATTAACTGGATTGTTTCATTCAGTCCGGGAATTAAGTTCCCTGTAACAGTTGTAATAGCTTTCTTCTTCTGAAAAGTATCTTCGAAAACTGTTCCATCGGGGAAAACACCGATGGTGTTGAACACAACAGAATCTTTTGCAGACGGACGTATTCCGGTACCATTCTTTACCACAATATAATGGACCCCATCTGGCAGAGCGCCAACGCCTGGTTTTCCTTTCAGAGCCGCAAATAATTGTTCTTCCATCTGCCGGCTCCTCTCATTCTGAGTCGAAAGCTGATATGCGGCAATACGTTTTACTATGGTAGTATCGGTTACTGAAAGAGGCTTATTCTGCAATACATCGTCCATTCCTTTTTTAAAAAGGGTAGGATTAGTTATTGCAAATCCGTTCTTTCCCAGCCATTGGCCAATAAATGCGCCAAGGGTGTACTGCAGGGTATCTGCAGATGAGCTCAATTTGATAAGAGGTTGAGGCACACTTGCAGATTTTTGAGGCTGTTGTGCGGAGATGCAGATTGTAAACAGCAGTGCTGCAAGGATAAAGAGAGGGGTTTTCAGATATTTCATCTTTTTCATGTTATTACTTATTTTTATCATTTTCCAGGTTTTTCAAGGTTCAAAGTTCAAGGTTCAAGGTTCTCCATGCTTCTTCCA
>JANYIW010000399.1 GCA_025358645.1 Bacteroidales bacterium | reverse complement strand
GGAAATGTATCGGATATATATTCAATACTTTACATTCTTTTTTGTACTAAACTCTCTCACTATTTTACTATATTTAACACCTTAGCTTGACGGCTATGCCATTTAGAGGGGTTGGGGGGTAAATTGAAAAATAATGCTCCCTATAAACGGCCAGAAAGAAACCAGAAAGATTAGACCCGATCCTATACAATCAACAAAAATCAATTGTTTACGGGTGTCAGGATATTTCATGTAGAATATTGAGAACGCCACTCTCAAAACAAGTTGCGTAGCGAAAAAGATGAAGATCCGCATACCGTATAGATTCCATCGATAAGCTTCTTCAATTCTTCCCCTGATTATTAAAGAAAAACTATGTGTTAATCCGCATGAGACACATTGCCCGCCTGTAAGCTTCTCATGAATACAAGTCACCGGATAATTATCCTTTTCAGGAGAAAAAATGCCGGAGTATGCAAAAATAAGCAATATCACTCCGGCAAAAATTATATTAATAATAACATAAGGCTCATTTCTGAACCTTACCTTAAGATTTTGAACATACTTATTTTTTCTTTTGTATAGTATCATGTTTCTGAGTGGTATCACGTTTATTAGTGGTTACTCCCTCAAGATCTTCAAGTGTTTTCTCCTGGTCCTTTTTATTGGCGTTGGTGTTTATTTCCACCTTGTCTCCATTGCTTTCTACCTTTATCGATATGTTTGCATCTTCAATCTCTTTGGTAACATTGTCCTGAACATCATTAATAATATTCTGAATGTTATTTGGCCATTTATCGGCTTTCTGAGCAATTTTCCCGGCGACAAATATCTGCGACACTGAGATCAATGATGCAATTATTGCAATTATCAATCCTGCAATCAGCACTCCACGCGCTGAATTGTTCCTTGCAGCCTGAGAAAGTCCCACTGAGGCCAGTACTATTGCTATGATCCCGGGGATAATTGCTATCAGACCAACACAGGGAATGACTGCAAGTACAAAAGTTATTATGGCTGTTATTAGCGCTGCAATCCCAAGATTTTGGCCCGTATTATTTCTTACCTCTTCCATGATATTAAATTATTTATTACTGTTCATTCCTGTAAGGATGTTGACAATATCCTGCTCTAAAGACGTCGTGGGATTTTCAATGATGCGTCCGGCCTCAATATTATTTTTATAGATGATAAACGTGGGAACACGTTGAATATCCAGTTTAATATATTCTCCAACCGGCGATTGTTTAGTGTCATCAACCCCGATAAAAGTTAATTTTGAAACCGGGAACTGCCAGGCATCCAGAACCCTCATAAATCGGGGGACCTCTCTTCTGCTATCAGGGCACCATGTTCCCATTACAATTTTTATAGATACATCATCCTTATTGATATCCAGCAATTTATTAATAACATCAGTCTTAACCTGGTAATCATCAAACCCCTTCAGGTACCAGGTCGAGTAAGGATAATGAGTTAACTGATCCTGATTAAAATACCCCAGAAGCCAAGTTGTCTGATCATGGAAATTTATTTCCGGAGGAGCAACATCTGTAACTACCGCAGTCTTTGTAACAGCTTCAGGTCTGTGGGAAGCCAGAGGTTTTGTGGGTTTACAACCACTGAATAAAACAAGAAGTAGAAAGAAAGGGAAATAAATCTTTTTCATTTACTGATAATTAAACGAATGCAAATTAAAAGGATTTTTTTAAAAGCATAAAATTTATTGAGAGGAATATGCTTTAAACCGGGATAAGAATTCGGTTATCCTGCTTTTTTAACCCGGTTGGTATAATAAATAGAAATACCAATCGATATTACAGCCAGAAAAAGTAATGCTAAAACCCTGTATATTATCCCGATCCTGGCCAGGTCGACTATAAACAGGTAAAATGCAGAAAAGATCATAGTCCCAAGAGCCATATATCTGTATTTTATGTTTTTAAGAAGAAGGCTGATGACAAAATAAATAAGCGCTGCCATTGACCACGAGAATGTCACAAATTGTTTAGGTACAGCATGTAACAAAGCCAGTAACATCATAAAAAAGCCTTCAATCATATATAGATTTCTTATCATGTCAGTTTTAATATATAATCGTGACCTCTTCCAGTTAATTATTCTTGCAGAAATCAGCGCGATAAAGGCAAAGCAGAAATTTACTCCGTTAATATTCTTTGATGATAAAAGATAAATAATAAGGATTGTCAGAAACAAGAGACTATTCATGACTATTATCAGCCGGTTGCGGAACCAAAGAGCCATGGAGACTACAAGAAGGCTCTGAACAGAAAGCACCAAATAAACCCCTGGCAACCCAAAGATGCCATAAAGTGCAATACTCATAGCCATAAAACCGTAAAGGGCATAGAATGCTGATGCAAAGTACCAGTCAGATTTTGAATGAAGTATTATTGAAAATATAAGAGTACATATTGTAATAGCAGTAAAGAGGTTTACATAATCTGAACTGAAAAATCTTAAAACCATCAAAAGAAGTAGGAAAGTAAAAAGTATCCCGTTAATAATTATCACACTAATTAAAAAATCATCTGAAACTGAATCATTTTTTCTGAACAATGACAAAATGGAAAAACATACACCCAATCCAAATAGATATATAATCCCAAAATGATGTTCAGTTATCATTTCCATTGTGTGACCTGAAAGCGGATTTCCAAATAGCCATAGGAAGAAAACCAGGTATGTAAGAAAGATAGTTACTATCAGCAAGGGTTCCCAGTTAAACCTGCGATATATATATACTACCCCGGTAGCAGTAATTATCACAATTGGAAGTGTTAAATTAGTTGTATCTCCCAGAATAGCTGCAGCGAGGGCAAAGAACACCGCCAATGCTGCAAATGGTTGCGATTCGTCGCGGATAGACAGGTATACCTGTAAGGCGACAAGAATCAACAGTATGAAAATGGATACTATCTTTCCAGGAATAATAGGTGAAACAGAAAAAAAGTGTAACCTGACAGTAAAATAAAAAAGAAGCACCAGTGCATTAATCCTGAAAATAAGTGCCAGATGAACATTTGCTTTTTTTATATAATTTGCCAGAAGAAAAATTGACGCAGATGCAAAATAACCAATCAGAAAGGAGAATAAACTGTACCCCAAATTCATCATATACTGAGTGAGGAATGTGATACCAAAAAGCAAAACTATATTGCCCAGCCAGGCAAGTCCAAATCGTCCGATCCGGGATTCAATTCCTTTTTCTTCATCATTTAAAATGACACCATTCAATATAGGATCTACTGTCTCCTGATGCTTTTCTGATAGATAAATGGATTCACTGTCAGTAATATTGAGAGCAGCTTCCAGTTTGCTGAGCCGAAGTTCTACAGATTGCAGGCTGTTGAGAATTTTTTCTATTTCTTCGTTCTGATCTGCCATGGCAAGTAATTATATTTCTTCTTCATCTTTCACCATTTTGATGACATTTAAAACATAAAAGCAAGTGCAAGCCTTGGAATTTGTGGTGGTACTTAAAACTTCATCAGTATATGAATAATTATTACAAAAATCAATATCTGAAAAACACCAATTTATTATTCCATCTGATAAATATAT
>JANYIW010000373.1 GCA_025358645.1 Bacteroidales bacterium | reverse complement strand
ATATCAAAGTTTTTCACTTCAGGCTCCTTTTTTTCCTCCGGTTCGTCATTAAGAGCGGAGGCTTTTTTGAACTCTTTCATACCCTGACCAATACCCCGCATTAATTCAGGGATCTTCTTACCGCCAAATAATAACACTATTACAAGTATTATTAAGATAAGGTGCATAGGACTGCTAAAATCCAGCATAATGATTTATTTTTTAATGTTGAATGAAAATTTTAATAAAAGTCTTTCCACTCCTACTAAAATAATATTCGTGGAAAGACTTTATAGTTTCCGGTACTAATTGGGTATCCCGGATAACATTTCACAAATTATTTTTTCTTTGCAGTGTGATGTTTGGCAGCTGTCTTGGCAAGCTTTTTTACAAACTTTCCATCTTTGTCATAAACAAGAGTCTCGGTTGTGCTTCCCTTGGCAACAACAACATGATAGGTAACAACATTATTTGCCGTCATACTTGATGCTTCTTTAATTGTAAAACCGGCATAATCTTTAGCAACATTGTCTGTTATTGCTTTCGGAAGATCAGCTACCATAACGACAGCATGGGTAGATTTTGCTTTGGTGGTGGTCGTTTTAGCAACCTGAGCATTGACAGCTACAACTGACAACATTAATACCAGAACGAATAATACTTTTTTCATATTCAATAAATTATTTTAGTTTAAAAGAATAAAAGTATCTTGCAATTCTGAAGATGGTCTGAAGTTGTGATTATTTAACAAATAATTAAGATATTTAATGCACCCGAACAATTCTCGCTGTCATTTGCGAGGTTGTCTTAAAAAAGCAGCCTTTTTATATAAAAAAAAGGGGTGTAAGAACACCCCTGAACAATCTCAATCAATTAAGATTAAAGACTTTTGTTAAGCGCTGGAGCTGCTTTGAATTTTACAACTTTTTTAGCTGGAACGTTCAGTTTAGCGCCTGTACGAGGGTTACGAACTACTCTTGCACTTCTTTTGTCAACTTTGAATGTACCAAGGCCTGGGAGCTGAATCCTCTCACCTTTTTTCATTGAATTTCCAAATGCTCCAACGAATGCGTTTAAAGCTTTGCCTGCATCTTTAATAGAAAGACCTGCGTCAGCAGCGATTGCATTAATTAATTCTTTTTTTGTCATAATACAAAGATTTAAGTGTTAGACCAATCTTACTAATTGAATACAAATTTATTTTTTTTATATTCAAGTGCAAATTTATTTTACCGTTTTTCCACAAATAGTGCCACTTTTAGGTTAAAACAGCTATAATTTTGGGTGAAATTCAGTTTTTGACGAAAATATCGCAACCGCTCACTAATCTTCAACTTCAGTAACATTTAGAAGAGTTTTTGTTCATAATCTGTTGATAAGAAATGTATATTGCTGATAATTAGTTAATTATGCAAAATATTCAAAAAAATTCCTTAAAAACAAAAAAATATTATCTTTGCGGCTGAGAAATGGTCCCGATACTGTGCGATTGACGCCAAAGAAAGGGAGTATTGAAAATTCAGGAATAGAAAAAGTGACCGATCAGGAGAAATGGCAGAGCGGTCGAATGCGGCGGTCTTGAAAACCGTTGATCTGTTACCACGGATCCGGGGGTTCGAATCCCTCTTTCTCCGCCAAAACTTTCTGAACAATTCCCGTGCAAGCGGGATTTGTTGTTTTTAATTTAATACTATATCTTTATTCTTTCGGTATTTCAAATCAATATTTTCGAATTAAATGATAAAAGATTTTTAATTTTACTCCAATTCTTAAAAGTTCTTAAAAAATAATTATTATTTTTGTTTGTGATATTCTATGCCAAAACAACAGTTCTTACATGAATTGCATTATAGTTGATGACGATATTTTAACCTGCAAAATACTTGAAGGGTATGTGAGTAAATCCACCTCTCTTAATCTGATAGGTACTTTCAGTGATTCAGTCGAAGCGAGAGATGTATTAACAAAACGGCAGGATATCGATCTGGTTATCCTCGATGTTCAGATGCCAGATATGAATGGATTTGATTTTATCCGAAGTCTCGACTTCCCCCCTAATATTATACTAATATCTTCAGCAGAGGAATTTGCTCTGAAAGCATTCGACTTCAATGTTGTCGATTACTTGCTGAAACCTGTTACTTACGGACGTTTTTGTAAAGCTATCGATAAGACAATCAGATATTTTGCACGCAAAGAGGTAACAAACAGCGGCGATGAAGAAATATTCATCAAGAAGGGATCTTCACTCGTAAAACTGAAGCTCACAGAGATTATATTTATTGAAGCTCTTGAAAATTATGTCACACTGAACACGAATAATGACAAGTTTACTATTCACTTTACAATGAAAGCAATCGAAAACCAGTTGCCTTCAGGCGTATTCATCAGAGTTCACAGGTCATTTATTATTAACAAGAGTATGATCCAGTCCATTAAAGAGAACACTCTCGATCTTATCGTCGGTGGCTCTGTTAAAAGTATTCCGGTAGGGAAATCATTCAGGGACTCACTTCTGAATGATATTAATGTGATGGCCAGATAATCATCAAAACTTCGTATGTTTACTAATCGTCAACTGTTCCTGCAGCACCTGGGACAAACTTCTGTCGCACCAATGATGCTCGAAATTGTAAGGGCTGAGGGTATTTACATGTACGGCCCCGACGGAAAACAATATATTGACCTTATATCCGGCGTATCTGTAAGTAATACCGGCCATTGCCATCCCAAAGTAGTTGAAGCGGTCAAAAAACAGGTCGGTTTGTATATGCACCTGATGGTTTACGGTGAATTTATACAAAGCCCCCAGGTTAAATATGCTGAACGTCTGGCTGAAATTCTTCCCCCCGCACTTAATTCGTGTTATTTTGTGAATTCGGGCAGCGAAGCCGTTGAGGGGGCTCTGAAACTTGCAAAACGATTCACAGGTAAGAGCCGGATAATTTCGTTCAAAAATTCTTATCATGGCAGTACTCACGGAGCTTTGAGTATCCAGGGAAGTGAGCTATATAGGAATGCGTTCAGACCTCTCTTACCAGATGTTTTCCAGATAAGTTTTAACGATGAAAAATCATTGGATGCGATTGATAATCATACAGCCTGTGTTATTGTTGAGCCAGTTCAGGGTGAGGCCGGAATTATTTTTCCTGAAAATGATTTTCTAATAAAAATCAGAAATAAGTGTGACTCAACAGGCGCTTTGCTGATATTTGATGAAATTCAGACAGGTTTTGGAAGGTTAGGTTATATGTTTGCTATTGACAGATTCGGCGTGGTCCCCGATATTCTTCTGCTGGCGAAAGCCCTTGGAGGTGGCATGCCTCTTGGTGCATTCATCTCATCCGCTGATATTATGTCAGCGCTGGCAACCAACCCTTCTCTGGGTCATATAACAACTTTTGGTGGTCATCCTGTTTGTTGTGCTGCGGGACTAGCGTCGCTGAACGTTATCATTGATGAGAAGCTCGCCGGGAGATGTAACTCAAAGTCAGATCTCTTCAGAAAAGAACTTATTCATCCTCTGATCTCAGAGGTGAGGGGAGAGGGTCTCTTGTTGGCCGTTCAGCTTATTGATTCGTCTTACATTCCGTATATTATTGCCAATGCTCCAGGTTTTGGACTGGTTCTTGATTATTTTCTCTTCTGTGATAACGCCTTTAGAATTGCTCCTCCGTTAATCATAGGAGAGGAAGAGATAGTTATGGCTTGTAACCTTTTGAAGAAGCTTCTCAATGATGCCGGAAATAATATAAAGAAGAAATGAGGTCATATTTTTTATACTTTATTTTTTTTATTTTCTTACCAGCAGAATTAGCAAAAAGTCAGGTATCAGTAAAGGAGACCCCACAGGTACTGGAAGAACTTTATGACAGGCTCATTGATAATTATAATGATAATGAACGGATCCGGATAAATGATTCAATTAGAATGATTCTCGACGGTTATGTTAAATCTGACACAGTGTTTAGTCACAGGTTCACTAACCTCAGGTACCTCGGTCAGATTGTGTCACCTGATTCGCTTCTGAAAATAATTACGTGGAATCTTGTATTAGGTAATGAACCAGGCAGGTATTTCTGTTATTTCATAAGAAAACAGAAACCGGGAATTAAAAATTTAATATATAGATTATCAGCAAATTACAACGAGATTCCGGTTAAGACAGATACTACATATACCGAACCGGAGTGGTATGGCGCATTATATTATGATCTGAAACCTTATGTAATTGACAATCGGTGCTGCTGGGTACTGTTGGGAATTGATTATGGCAACGCACTTATAAGCAGGAAAATCATTGAGGTATTGAATTTTACACCGGAGGATGCAATTGTATTCGGAAGGAAATGGTTTGTCTCAGGGGAAGATAAAAAGTACAGAGCTGTATTTGAATATGCATCAAACGCAATGATGTCGCTGAAGTTCAGATCTGACAACTCAATCATTTTTGATCACCTCGTCCCATTCTCTCCATCCATGAAAGAAGACCACCAATACTATGGTCCTGATTATTCATCTGATGCATATAATTTTGAAAATGGATTGTGGAAATTGATTATTAATGTGGACGCAAGAAATCAGTGAAGAAGTGACTAAAGTGACTAAAGTGACTAGAGTGACTAAAGTGACTAAAGTGCCTAGAGTGACTAAAGTGACTAAAGTGACTAAAGTGACTAAAGTGCCTAGAGTGACTAAAGTGACTGGTCTCTTCAACTTTTCTTTAATTTTACTCCAAACTTTTCTTTAACTTTAGGCACTCTAGGCACTCCAAACTTTAGGCACTTCTTCTAGTATGTCAAAGATTGTTAAAACACATATTTACTGTTACGATGACCACCGGGGATTCGCTGAGGATGTCAGGAAAAGGTTTACAGATCTGACAAGATATGGTGTAGAATCTTTCCAGACCCGTGAGGAATTCATTGATCGACTTGAGCAGGAAAAAGAGCATAACTATTGCAAGGTGGCAATACTCGGCCTTCATGATACGAAGGAACAGTTCGAAATAATCGATCAGCTCACGATGGAGATAAAAAAAATTGACCCGGCGGCAGGACTTATCCTTCTGGGTCCTCCTGATAAGATGGAGATAATAAAGAAAGCAGTGAAGTTTAATATTGATGCATACATCCCTAAAAATGCCAATTCAATCCTTCGCATCCATAATGCTGTTAAGAAATTGGTTAGTGAACATGGTATCGTGATCTTCAGAAAGAGGAGCAATCTTTCAATTTATGTGCTGTTCGGATTTCTTTTACTCACTATAATTTTGATTATTGTTGCCTATTTCAGACTTCCTCAGTATTTCTAAGGAATTTTTTCCAATACCGTGTCCTCACCCTTAGTCCCACTCTCTACTTCGAATACAACAATGTACTCACCCCTCAACTTCGTAAAGAGAGGGGTTGAGGGCATAGCCGTCAACTTAAGCTCTGGGGATGAATGAGAAACTGCTTAAAAAAGTTTCCCCCCGCCAAAAGCGGGACAGGCTCTCCTTTTGAAGGAGGGGTGGTCGGGAAGATTGATTATCTTATATATACAGCATTTTATTTCCCGGCCGGTATCAGGAATTGTATCATATTTAAAAAGTGGTCCGGCCGCCCCTCCTTCAAAAGGAGGGGAAATGTATCGGATATATATTCAATACGTTACATTCTGTTTTGTACTAAACTCTCTCACTATTTTACTATATATAACACCTTAGCTTGACAGCTATGGGATTGAAGGGGGCGAATTCATTACAATTCGATTTCGTTTATCAGATGTGACTATTTGTCAGTCGATAACTAACGGCACACCTTTTGAAAGTGATCGGCAGATTATTCATGTATAACTATAAAATTATCTGATATGGAAACCGGAAAGATTGGAGTAACAACTGAAAACATTTTCCCGATTATAAAAAAATTCCTTTATTCTGATCATGAGATTTTCCTTCGTGAGCTTATTTCAAATGCAGTAGATGCAACACAGAAGCTCAGGACTATGGCTGCTGTTGGTGATTATAAAGGAGAAATTGGTGATACAACTATCAGGGTGTCGGTTGATAAGAAGAAAAAGACTATTAAAGTTTCAGACAGTGGTATTGGTATGACCAGGGAAGAGGTGGATAAATATCTTAACCAGATTGCTTTTTCCAGCGCCAATGATTTCCTCGACAAATATAAAGACCAGTCAAGTGCAATAATCGGCCATTTTGGTCTGGGTTTTTACTCATCATTCATGGTTTCTGACAAGGTTGAAGTAATCACTAAATCATATCAGGATGGTGCGAAGGCAGTTAAATGGAGCTGCGACGGTAGTCCGGAGTTTTCAATTGAAGATATTGAAAAGGAGACTATTGGAACTGATGTTATATTATATATTGATAAGGAGTCAAAAGATTTTCTTGAAGAGAAAAAGGTTGACCAGTTACTTAAAAAATACTGCAAGTTCCTTCCTGTTGAAATAGCATTCGGAAAAGAAACAGAATGGAAAGACGGAAAATCTGTAGAGACAGGCAAAGACAAGATCATAAATAACACTAAGCCAGCCTGGACCCTTAAACCGGCTGACCTGAAGGAAGATGATTACAACAAATTTTATCACGAGCTCTATCCGTCAGGTGATGATCCATTGTTTTATATTCACCTTAATGTTGACTACCCGTTTAAACTCACAGGTATTCTTTATTTTCCGAAAATCAAAAGCAACATCGAAATTCAAAAGAATAAGATACAATTATACAGTAACCAGGTATTTGTAACCGATTCCGTGGAAGGCATTGTTCCTGAGTTTCTTACACTGTTACATGGGGTACTTGATTCACCAGATATCCCCCTCAACGTATCAAGAAGTTATCTTCAGAGCGATTCCAATGTGAAAAAGATATCGAGCCATATAACCAAAAAAGTGGCCGACAGGTTAAATGATATATTTAAGAATAACAGAGAAGAGTTCGAGAAAAAATGGGACAATCTCAAACTGTTTATCGAATATGGAATGATAACCGAAGAGAAGTTCTACGAAAAAGCTTCAAAGTTTTCGCTACTTAAGAATACTGATGACAAGTACTTTACTTTTGAAGAATATGAGAAGATAATAAAGGATAACCAGACAGATAAGAACAAGACTCTCATCTACTTGTACTCAACAAATAAAACGGATCAGTTTACTTACATCGAAAAAGCCAAAAACAAAGGATACGATGTTTTGCTCCTTGATGGTCAACTGGATGTGCATCTGATAAATCAGCTTGAATCTAAGCTTAAGGATACAAGATTTGTCAGAGTCGATTCGGATGTTGTGGATAAACTTATTCAAAAAGATGAAACAAGAGAATCAAAATTATCTGAAGAACAAAAAGATGATCTTAAAAGTGTTTTTAATGTCAAAGTAAAGTCAAAAGAGATATATAATGTTGTATTTGAAGCACTTGACGAAAATGAATCGCCGGTAATTATAACTCAGTCGGAATTCATGCGCAGGATGAAGGATATGTCGGCGATGGGCGGAGGGATGAATTTTTACGGTGAATTACCTGATAGCTATAACCTGGTTGTTAATCCCAACCATCAGATTATTAATAATATATCGGAAGATCTTCAGATTCAGGAAGGTAAAAAACTGACTGAGAACAATAAAGAGAAAATGAAGATTAAAGAGGAAATTACCTTCATGGAGCAGGAGCATAAGAAAAAGAAACCGGATGAGATCAGCCAACTGGAAAAAGATGATCTTGAAAAATTGCGAAAGGAACTCTCGGCTGTTGAAAACACCAGAAAAAATATTCTTGAATCGTATGGCGCCGGCAATAAGGTAGTTAAACAATTGATAGATCTGGCTTTGCTGGCAAATAATATGCTGAGAGGGGAAGAGCTGAGCTCATTTGTGAAGAGGAGTGTGGAGCTGTTATAATTAGCTATGAACCTTTATATAATTCTCGCTATCTCATTCTTTACGTAATCAATAGCAGCTCTGGTAGGCTCCTTCTCGAGTTCCATGATCTTTTCAAGCAGCTGTTTACTGAGGAACATACCCGAGGAATCCGGAGGTAACTTTTCAACTTCACTATTGATTATTTTAATCATATTTGAGCGTGCATTCCTGACAACTTCCCAAGCCTGCTGGCTCATATAAATCTGTTGCGATAAATTATGTTCAAATTCACTCCTTATAGCATTAAGCAATGCATAATGTAGTTGGGAGGCGGTCATCTCAGGTAAGCTAATTCTGACTAACAGTGATTCAAGGGAGATCCTTTCAAGGAAAAGAACAATTCTTTCGTAGGCCTGAAGCTTTATTGGAGTCACAGTCCGGCTGTTCTGAAGTATCAGCTCCTGTCTTCTTTTGTCCTGGTCGTTCTTAATCATATTCCTGAGAAGAACCCATGCAGTGAAGAATACAATCAGTGCAGGGATGGTGATTTTCAGTATTTCTGTAAAAGCTTCCATTTTTTTAATTTTTATACAAACCTAATTATATTTATTGATTCAGTATGCCTGTTTTTTTACAGATTAATTACAACGTCATTCAAGCAACTCTTTTAATATTCTTTTTATCAATTTTACTTCATACATTTGGTTGGGACGTTTTTATGTTATTACTATATATTTTTAAACATGGAATATTTATCTGACAGAGTTAAATCTTTATCCGTTTCCCAGACACTTGCAATGGCTCAGAAGAGCAGGGAACTAAAGGCAAAAGGCATAGACATTATAAGCCTTGGTCTCGGGGAACCTGACTTCAATACTCCTGATTATATCAAAGAGGCAGCAAAGAAGGCTATTGATGAAAATTATTCTAAGTACCCGCCTGTGCCGGGTTATGCAGATCTCCGGGAAGCAATCTCCAGGAAGTTTAAAGTGGAGAACGGAGTCACTTATTCTCCCGATCAGATTATTGTATCCGCGGGAGCAAAGCATTCCCTTATAAACGTTATTTTATCGATAGTTAATCCGGGTGATGAGGTTATTATTCTTGCACCTTATTGGGTAAGTTATTATGATCAGGTAATCTTCGCAGAAGGAAAACCTGTAGTAATCGGGGCTAAGATTGAGAATGATTTCAAAATAAGACCTGAACAGCTTGAGGCTGCAATCACCAATAAAACGAGGTTAATTATTTTCAATTCTCCATCAAATCCGACAGGTATGGTCTATGACCGGAATGAGATAGAGAAAATTGCAAGGGTAGTCGGAAAACATGAAGGAGTATTTATTATTTCCGATGAGATTTATGAGCATATTATATTCACAGGAGAACATGTAAGTCTGGCTTCTTTTGATTTTATATACGACAGGGTAATTACGGTTAATGGCGTATCAAAAGGATATGCAATGACCGGTTGGAGAATAGGATATATTGGAGCTCCGCTATGGATAGCAAAAGCATGTAATAAATTGCAGGGACAGTTCACATCAGGTGTCTGCTCAATCGCACAGCGTGCTTCACTGGCCGCGTTACAGGGCAATGGAGATTCCCAGCGAATAATGAAAGCGGCCTTTCTACGCCGGCGCGACCTGATATGCGGGCTTTTAAAAGAGGTGAAAGGAATTAAAGTGAGAATCCCACAAGGAGCCTTTTATGTGATGCCGGATATAAGCTTCTACTTCGGTAAGACGGATGGTGAAACCAAAATCACCAACTCTGATGAACTAGCTCTATACTTACTTGATAAGGCACAGGTAGCCACTGTTGGAGGAGATGCTTTTGGCGCTCCGGAATGCCTGAGAATATCTTATGCAACATCAGATGATCTTCTGATAGAAGCTGTTAAGAGAATAAAGGGCGCTCTGGGTAAATTACGCTAATATTACTCAATATTTATTATACGATACAGTCTCGGCTGCAGGTTTTCTCCTTTTCTCCCTTTGCTCACTCAGTGAATATCCTAATGAGATAATCAACTCAACTCTTTTTGATCTAGGGATGGACAGTAGTTTTCTTATGATTTTTTCATCAAACCATCCAATAATGCACGATCCGATTCCTTCGGCTTTAGCCTGCAGACAGATATTTTCAGTAGCGATACCTATATCGAAAAGAGAATAATCTTTGTTCTTAATGGTAGCCCCGACTTTAGCTGACATGTTTGACTTTTCTCTTACAATAACAATAATTACAGGCGCCTGGGCCACAAAGTTATTCATCCCGATCAGTTTTGCAGAGGCTGCGTCAGCGATTTTCATCACAAGTTCCGGATCATTTACAACAATGAATTTCCAGGGTTGCGCGTTACATGCAGAGGGTGCCATCCTGCCGGCTTCAACTATTCTTTCAAGATTTTCCTTTTCAATAGGCTTGTCACTATATTTTCTATCGCTTTGACGACTTATTATAAGGTCAAGAATATTTTTACCATAAACCATTATTAATAATTATTTGGAAGGATTTCGAAATAGGCTTCAGGGTGCAGACAGGCAGGACAATTCTTAAGAGCTTTAGTGCCAAAGTGTATATAACCACACTTTCTGCAATACCAGAAAACCTTTTCATCACGTTGGAATACTTTATCCTGCATAACATTCGCGAGTAACTTTCTGTATCTTTCTTCGTGAGTCTTCTCTGCTATGGCGATAGCTTTAAAAGCTGATGAGATGTTTAGAAATCCCTCCTCTTCTGCTGTCTTTGCAAAAGCAGGATAAAGATCGCTCCATTCTTCATGTTCACCTTCTGCTGCTGCAAAAAGATTATCTTTTGTAGTTTCAATTTTGCCGGCAGGATAGGACGCTGTTATCTCAACCATCCCGCCTTCAAGAAACCTGAAGAATCTTTTAGAATGTTGTTGTTCCTGTAATGCAGTTGCAAGAAAGATTTCGGAAATCTGTTCAAAACCTTCTTCTTTCGCAACCTTAGCTGCAAATTCGTATCTGTTTTTAGCCTGCGATTCTCCGGCAAAAGCCTTCAGCAGGTTCTGTTCAGTCTTTGTTCCTTTTAAACTTTTTTCCATGTTATATAACTTTAATGAATTATAAATATGAATAATTTTAAAATGATATATTTCACAATATAATTATAGTAAATATAACTATCTTTATTTGCAAATTTAGTTGAATTTGTAAGTTGGATAAAAAATAATTTTAAAAAATACGAAGATGATAATTGTACTATTTTTTCTGGCGATAATTGTTCTTTTTATTCTGATGGCTGTCTCATTATATAACAGACTTGTCAGGTTGAGAAATAACAGGGAGCAGGCTTTTGCTGATGTTGATGTGCAACTGAAACAAAGACACGATCTTATACCTCAGCTGGTTGACTCGGTTAAAGGTTATATGGGGCATGAGCGTGGTGTACTGACACAGATTACTGAAGCGCGCTCCAATGCTATGAAGGCAACAACTATAAATGAAAAGATAGAAGCTGAAAACAAATTATCTACCGCACTTGAAGGCTTGAAAGTGTCAGTAGAAGCGTATCCCGATCTGAAGGCAAGTCAGAATTTTCTCGACTTACAGAATGAGATTTCAGATATTGAAAACAAGATAGCCGCTGCACGCAGGTTCTTTAATTCGGCTACAAAAGAGCTTAATGTTGCAACCGAACTGTTCCCATCAAACATGATTGCCACTCTGTTTAATTTCAAACGCGAACCGATGTTTGAACTTGGAAATCAAAGGGCTGAAGCTGAGCAACCTCCGAAAATCCAGTTCTGACAATATGAAGTATTTTGGTCTGCAGAGCCAGATATGGAGAAATAATTCCAATTCAGTGCTGTTATTGGTATTGTTTCCCATCATCTTTTTCGTACTGACCTGGCTATTCTTTTATTTCTTATCCTTCAACTCTGAAGTACATAGAACAATCAGCCAGATTAACCAGAGCTTCCTGATAACTGTTCCATTTATAATAATTGGGGTACTTATCTGGTTTATAATAGCATGGTTTTCTCATTCATCAATGATAAATTCTGCTACTGATTCAAAACCTCTTGCCAGAAATGAAAATAAAAGGGTCTATAATCTGGTTGAGAATCTGTGCATATCCACCGGGATGACATTGCCCCAAATTAATATTATTGAGGATGATTCTTTAAATGCTTTTGCTAGCGGAATTAATCAAAAAACATTTTCAATTTCACTTTCTAAAGGCATAATCGAAAAGCTTAATGATGAAGAACTTGAAGCAGTTATTGCACACGAACTGACTCATATTAAGAACAGGGATGTCAGATTGCTTATAATCTCAATTATTTTTGTCGGGATTTTTGCATTTATTTCACAGGCAATATTCAGAACGATACAATTTGGCGGGGGCGGAAGGAGTAAGAAGGATGGGGGAGGATGGACTATAATTATTGGTCTCGCGCTTGCACTTTTAGGCTTATTGATCTCATCACTTTTAAGGTTTGCATTATCGAGGAAGAGGGAATATCTTGCAGATGCAGGATCGGCTGAACTTACCCATAGACCTCTGGCGCTCGCATCCGCCCTCAGAAAGATATCTGTGGATCCAACAATAGAAGCAGTGAAGAGAAAAGATATCGCCCAGATGTTTATTGAGAATCCACAGGTTACAGAGAAAAAGTCCTCTTTCTCTCTTAATTCGTTATTCGCAACACATCCACCTATCGAAAAAAGGATTCAGTTGCTGGAACAATTTTAACAGTACATCAGGATATAAGTACTAACGATATTATGTACTTATTCCTTTTTTTTATTGAAATTTAACAACTTAGTCTCTTCCCCTCTCCATATTCTGCCAATGTTTTTCCTGTGAGTCACCAGCAGGGCTGCACCCACTATTATTGCAAATATTTTGAATAGTATTGACGGAGTGTCAAATAACAGAAAGAGCAAAACAGGAAAGGATATTCCTGCACTCATTGATGACACCGATACAATACCGGTGATAAACAACACCACCAGGAATACGCCCATACTGCATAATGTAAGCAATGTTTGCAAAGCAAGGAAAACGCCGAATACAGTTGCAACTCCTTTCCCTCCCCTGAATCCGGCAAATACAGGAAATATATGGCCGAAGATAGCTATTACGCCAGTCATCAACTGCAAATCTGTAAGGAGTGCACTCCCGGGTTCAGCGAGATGAAAGAAAACCGGCAATATAGCAGCCAGCCAGCCTTTGGCGATATCGATAAGCAAAACCGGAATTCCTGTTACCCATCCGAGTACCCTTATAGTATTTGTTGTACCTGCATTTCCGCTGCCATGTTCTCTTACATCGATGTTGTGAAACCGTTTCCCGATCCATACAGCCGAGGGTATTGATCCCAACAGATAGGCAAGTACAACCGCTAGTGCCGTATTCAGAATATTCATACTCCAAAATAATTTTCAGTTGGCAAATATAACAATAATAATAATCCTCTTCCTATTCAAATTATGGGTCCAAAGCTGACCAGACCGGCAGCTTCTTTATTTGCTGTAAATTTACTGAAATTATTGATGAACTTCAGAGCCAGGTCAGTTGCTGCAACACGCCATTTGGATGGTGAGTCCCATACTTTTCCCGGATCAAGAATATTATTTTCCACTCCCTTAATCCGGGAAGGAATACTAAGATTAAAAACCGGAAGTGAAATAAACTCACAATCCATTATAGAACCGTCAAGGATTGCATTAATTATCAGTCGTGTCGAAGGTAGGTCGATACGTGTTCCGCTTCCATAAGGACCTGCCATCCAGCCTGTATTTACTAACCAGGCTTCTGTATTATGCAATTTCATTTTTTTTGTTAGTTCGTTTGCATAAATGATAGGGTCGAGCATAAGGAAAGCCGCACCAAAACAAGCGGAGAAAGATGGTACCGGTTCAATAATTCCCCTTTCCGTTCCAGCGACTTTTGCCGTGTATCCACTGAGGAAATAATATCTTGTTTGCTCCTCAGTAAGGCGACTTACCGGTGGCAGAACACCGAATGCATCTGCCGTAAGGAAGATAACTTTTTTAGCATGTCCTGCTTTTGAAACAGGTTTTACTATGTTATTAATATGATAAATAGGATATGATACCCTGGTATTTTCTGTTTTTGAGCTATTGTTGAAATCAATAGTGCCATCAGATAATACAACAAGGTTTTCCAGAAGAGCGTCACGCCTTATCGCGTTATAAATATCCGGTTCGTTCTTCTTGCTTAAATTGATGCATTTGGCATAACAACCTCCCTCAAAATTAAAGACACCCTCATCATCCCACCCATGTTCGTCATCACCTACAAGCGCTCTTTCCGGATCGACCGAGAGGGTTGTTTTTCCGGTTCCGGAGAGTCCGAAGAAGATAGCAGTGCCGCCATCTTTTCCTACATTCGCAGAACAGTGCATTGAGGCTATTCCCCTGAGTGGCAGGTAATAATTCATGACAGAAAAAATACCTTTTTTCATCTCCCCACCATACCATGTACCACCGATTACTGACATACCTTCAGTCAGATTGAAGAATATAAAATTTTCTGAATTAAGCCCCTGTTGCTGCCAGTCAGGGTTTATAGC
Source organism: Bacteroidales bacterium (assembly GCA_025358645.1). Taxonomy (GTDB): domain Bacteria; phylum Bacteroidota; class Bacteroidia; order Bacteroidales; family VadinHA17; genus LD21. Next base: position 29,084 of record JANYIW010000373.1, on the reverse strand, counting down.
CTTTGAGGCATTAAGGACAACAAAATCGGGTTTAAATTCATCAAGCTCTTCCGGTTCAGGTCTGATAAACATATTTTTTACGAAATGAGCCTGCCATGCAACCTCGAGAATAAATCTCACACTTAACCGGGTATTCTTATTTGCTCCGCTGAAACAGTCTGTTACAAATAGTCTTTTCCCCGATAATTGTTTCAGAGCAATATTTTTGCAGTGCTTCCAAATTCCTTGCGAAATTGGTTTGTTATCAGAGACTTTTCCCATTTCCGATTTCCACCATACGGTGTCCCTTGTTTTATCATCGAGAACAACGCATTTATCTTTAGGCGAACGTCCGGTAAAAATCCCGGTATCAACAGAAATTGCGCCTGTCCGGGTTATAATCCCTTTCTCATAACCTTCAAGTCCGGGTTTTGTCTCCTCAGCAAATAGTATATTATAAGATGGATTATAGATTATCTCCTTCACGTCCTGAATACCATAATCTAATAAATCGCGGGGCTCAATCATTTTAAGAAATTTGGTTTTAAATCAACAAATTCTTAGTAAAGAATGCTCTGACTTAAATGATTTCTAAATATAGTTCAATTTTTTTAAAGAAGAAAGGGACATGCCATCGCATGTCCCTTTCGATTTTTATAAAAGTGTACCCGGTTATTTGCCAAATTTGATTGAAGCCTGGGCTGCTGCCAGTCTTGCGATCGGAACCCTGAAAGGAGAACAGCTTACATAAGTTAAACCTGCTTTGAAACAGAATTCAACAGAAGCAGGATCGCCACCCTGTTCACCACATATACCAACTTTAAGATCGGGCCTGGTAGTGCGGCCTTTCTCAACCGACATTTTGATAAGCTGGCCAACACCATCCTGATCAATTGTCTGGAAAGGATCAGCAGATAATATCTTTTTGTCGAGATAATCGTGAAGGAATCCACCTGTATCATCGCGGCTGAAACCGAATGTCATCTGGGTAAGGTCGTTGGTTCCGAATGAAAAGAATTCGGCGCTTTTTGCCATACGGTCTGCGAGAAGGCATGCACGAGGTATTTCTATCATTGTACCATATTTATACTCAATAGTTTTCACTCCAAACTTTTTGCAGACTTCGTCATAAACTCTGTCAACAACTTTTTTAGTATAGTCTAATTCGTTGACTTCACCTGTTACAGGAACCATTATCTCGGGATGAGGATGTTTTCCTTCTTTAATAAGTTCCAGGGAAGACTCAAATATTGCGCGAATCTGCATCTCTGAGATCTCGGGAAATGTGATACCAAGACGTACGCCCCGGTGCCCCATCATTGGGTTTGATTCGTGCAAAGCTTCACCACGTTTAGCAATATCTTCTTTTTTAATGCCGAGAGCTTTTGCCAGTTCTTCCTGTTTCTCTGCACCCTGAGGTACAAACTCATGAAGAGGAGGATCCAGAAGCCTGAAAGTAACAGGTAGACCGTCCATGGCAACCATGGTGGCTTTCATATCTTTTTTAACGTGTGAGAAAAGTTCGTCAAGAGCTTTGCGACGTTCTGTTTCATTTGCACTGAGGATCATTTTACGAAGAAGAAACAATGGTGTCTCAGAGCCTTTACCATAAAACATGTGTTCGGTACGGAACAGGCCGATTCCCTCTGCACCATAATTGCGTGCAATAACAGCATCTTCAGGAGTCTCAGCATTTGTACGGACACCCATTTTGCGATACTTATCAACAATTGTCATAAATTCCTTAAAACGTGGGTTTTCTGTTGCGTCCATCAGAGTAACAGCTCCGGTATAAACATTACCTTTGGTACCGTTAAGTGTAAGGACATCACCTTCCTTAATAATTATGTCTGAGCCGGTAATTTTAGCAATCTTTTTTGAAGCATCAACATGAAGACCTCCGGCGCCGACGATACAGCATTTACCCCATCCCCGTGCAACCAGAGCAGCATGAGACGTCATACCTCCACGTGCAGTCAGGATACCTTCAGCAGCGCGCATGCCTTCAACATCTTCAGGATTAGTCTCTTCGCGTAAAAGAATAACTTTTTCACCTTTACGGAACCATGCAACAGCATCCTCTGCGTTGAAAACAACTTTTCCAACTGCTGCTCCCGGACCTGCAGGTAAACCTTTTACTACAGGTTTAACTTTTTTCTCAGCATTCGGATCGCAGATCGGATGAAGAAGCTCGTCGAGCTGTGCAGGATCAACACGCATTACTACTGTTTTTTCATCAATCAGTTTTTCGTGAAGCATGTCCATTGCCATGTTAAGTGCGGCTGTTCCGGTTCTTTTACCAGCACGGCATTGTAGCATATAAAGTGTGCCTTCCTGAATTGTGAATTCTATATCAAGCATATCGTGGAACGACTTTTCAAGAATATTCCGGATATCCCATAGCTCCTTGTATGTACCGGGCATTGCCTCCTGCATACTGTGAAGATGCTGATTCTGATCATTTTTTGTATCATCATTAAGAGGACTCGGGGTGCGGATACCTGCTACAACATCTTCTCCCTGAGCATTTACAAGCCACTCACCATAGAATAGGTTTTCGCCCGTTGCAGGGTTACGGGTAAATGCAACACCCGTAGCGGATGTGTCGCCCATGTTGCCAAATACCATTGCCTGTACGTTTACTGCAGTTCCCCAATCGTCAGGAATGCCTTCTATACGACGATATGAAACAGCTTTTTTACCATTCCAGCTTTTAAATACAGCTTTAATACTGCCTTCAAGTTGTTCTTTTGCATCATCAGGGAAGGGTTTTCCAAGAGCTTTTTTAATTATTGTCTTAAATTCTTCCGATAGAAGTTTAAGTTCATCAGCTGAAATTTCAGTATCTGATTTATAACCTTTCTGCTTTTTAAACGCATCAAGTTTTTCGTCAAGTTGCTTACGTATTCCTTTACCTTCACCAAGATCTATCCCTTCTGCCTTTTCCATAACAACGTCGGCATACATCATAATAAGCCGGCGATATGAATCCCATACAAAACGAGGATTGTTGGTCTTCTTAAGGAAGCCGGGAATAGTTGCCGAGCAAAGACCGATATTAAGGACTGTATCCATCATTCCTGGCATTGAACTGCGTGCACCTGAACGACATGAGACCAGTAGTGCGTTCTGCACATCACCATATTTCATATTCATTGTTTCTTCAGTCTTCTTCATAGCTGCCCAAACTTCAGGCATCAATTCTGCCGGAAGAGTACAATTGTTCTTATAATATTCATTACAAGCTTCAGTTGTAATTGTGAACCCTGCAGGAACTGGTAATCCTAACAAACACATCTCAGCAAGGTTAGCGCCTTTACCTCCAAGGAGGTTTTTCATGTCGGTTTTACCCTCTGCAGTTTTCTTTCCGAAGGAATAGACTCTTTTAAGTTGTGACATAATTTTATTGATTTGATATAAGTTTAAATTATAGATTTTGCAAAATAAGTCGCAAAGTTAATATTTATAATTGAATTTTTTAAAAGTGAAAAACTTTAAGCTCTCGGATGGAACATAATAAGAGTATCGCGCAGGAAACTCCTGTCGATATGAGTATAAATTTCGGTTGTAAGAATAGATTCGTGTCCGAGCATTTCCTGAACTGCCCTGAGATCTGCACCTGCTTCTATCATGTGAGTTGCGAATGAATGTCTGAATGTATGAGGGCTGATATTTTTCCTTATTCCGGCCCTGGCCGCAAGGTCTTTAATAATAGTGAAAATCATTGCCCTGGTAAGACGCTTTCCGCGACGGTTTAGAAAAAGAATATTCTGATCAGTGATTACAGCAAGTCTGTTCCTGTCCTCTTTATATTTATCCATCTCACTCAGTGCCTTTTTGCTGACCGGAACAAGTCTCTGTTTATTGCCTTTCCCTGTTACAACAACATATTCTTCATTGTAATGTATATCTGTCATACGAAGATTCACAAGCTCTGAAACTCTTAGTCCGCAACCATAAAGCGTTTCAATGATTGCTTTATTCCTTTGGCCCTCCGGTTTAGTCAGATCAATTTCATTGATTATCCTGTCTATCTCAATTACCGATAGTACCTCAGGAAGCTTAAGTCCGATTTTTGGCGATTCTAATAGCGAAGAAGGATTCTCTTCAACTTCACCTTCAATAAGAAGATATTTGAAGAAAGCCCTGACACCCGAAAGTACTCTTGACTGGGTTCGTGTATTTTTATTATTAGAGCCATACCAGACCAGAAATGCTTTAAGATCTGAGTATAACACACTGGCTGGTGAAATATCTATTCCGGCCTCTATAAAGTATTTTTCAAGTTTATAAACATCACTCAGATAAGCTTCGACACTATTGTCCGACAACGACTTCTCTAACCTGAGATAGGTTTCAAAATTTCTGAATGACTGTTTCCAGGTTAAACTCATTTGTCAATCTAAAATATCTGACCACAAAGTCCCTTGCAAAGTAACATAAAGTAAGACAACCGTTATAAGTTCATCTCTTTAAATATTTTTTCCTATTTTTACAGTATATTAATAGTAATGTTAAAACTCTACATTTTGCTATAATACACTTAAATGCAGATGATTATTGAAATTATTAATGGTCCAAATCTGAATCTTCTCGGAAGTAGAGAACCTGAAAAGTACGGTCATTCTTCTTTTGAAGATTATCTTTTGGTTCTTAAATCGCGTTTTCCGGATATCGGGTTCAATTATTATCAATCGAACACAGAGGGTGAAATAATTAATGAGATTCAGAGAACAGGCTTTTCATCGGATGGGATTATACTTAATGCTGGTGGTTACACTCATACTTCTGTATCAATTACTGATGCAATAGCAGCCGTAAAGGCACCGGTTATTGAAGTCCACATTACTAATATTTCTGCCAGGGAGGATTTCCGTCACACCAGTCTTATTGGGAGGAATTGTTTGGGAAGTATATCAGGTTTTGGCCTTGATAGTTACAGGCTCGCCGTAGAGGCACTTATTGAAATAATTAAAACAAAGAAGATATAATTTATGGATGCTAAAAGGACTAAGATTGTAGCTACTATCTCCGATAAACACTGTGAATCAGCTTTTATTAAGGAATTATATGAGGCTGGAATGAATGTGATCAGGATAAACTCAGCACACCTTGATATAGAGGGAGCACTCCGGATTATTAAGAATGCCCGTGAAGTCTCTGATAAAATTGCAATTCTTATCGACACCAAAGGTCCCGAAATACGTACTACTATCTGTGATTCTCCTATTCAGCTGATAAAAGGTGCCAAAATAAATATTATCGGTGACCCTGAGAAAAAGAGTTCTCCGGAAGGCATCTATGTTAGTTATAAAGCATTTTCTTCAGATATCCCACTTGGATCATTGATTCTGATGGATGACGGGGAATTAGAGCTGAGAGTTTTAAGAAAGCAGGGCAATGCACTTGAATGTATTATTGAAAATGATGGAATCCTGGGATCAAGGAAAAGTGTTAATATTCCGAGTGTAAAGATTTTACTCCCATCTCTGACCGAGAAGGATAAAACCTTTATTGAAATGGCTGTTAAGAATAATGTCGATTTTATTGCCCATTCATTTGTGCGATCAAAGCAGGATGTGCTTGATGTTAAGGCTGTTCTCAATTCTTTTAACAGTAAAATTAAAATAATTGCCAAAATCGAAAATCAGGAAGGTGTGGACAATCTTGATGATATCATCGATAATGTTTATGGTATAATGGTTGCCAGAGGAGACCTTGGTATTGAAATACCCTACGAACAAATTCCAGGTATCCAGAAGATGATCATCACAAAATGCATAATCTCAAGGAAACCTGTCATTGTTGCAACACAAATGCTTCATTCAATGATAATCAATCCACGACCAACCAGGGCCGAGGTCAGCGATATTGCCAATGCAATTTATTCACAGACTGATGCAATAATGCTAAGTGGTGAAACAGCTAATGGAAAATATCCTGTGGAGGCTGTAAAGACAATGACTAAAGTGGCTCTGGAGGTTGAAAAGAATAAAGAGAAGTTTCTTAATATTCCATACCTGAATGTTACCGGAGAAATATCTGCATATCTTGCAAAGGTTGCGGTTAAAACAGCTTTCAGGATAGGAGCCAGGGGAATCATTGCCGATACTTTAGGGGGCAGAACCATAAGGGATATGGCATCTTACAGAGGTATCAATCTGATTCTTGCACAATGCTATTCAGAAAGTACCATGAGAGAATTGGCGTTATCTTATGGTGTTTATGCAAGTTTGCAGGTTCAGAAGAAGTCGGTAGATGAGTTTATCCATATCGCACTTAAAGACCTTACGAAAAAACATAATCTGAAAAGTGATGATATTGTAGTCGTCCTTGCAGGTAACTTTTCCGGAGGAGCGGGTTTTTCATTCATAGAGGTTGGATCAGTTCAGTATTTAAAAGATCGGGTAAGTATAAAAGATGATGCATAATTGGTCTGATTTTTGATACTTTAATCAGGCCTGAAAATAGAAAAAGATATTACAGAACAAACTTTTAAAATAAAATAATCTCAGTCGTGAAAAATCTTATTACAAAGAAATTTTTTTTACTGGTACTTGTATCATTTTATTTTGCCAGTCTGAATGCTACACATAACCGGGCTGGTGAGATTACCTATGTCCAGTTATCAGACCTCACATACAGGATCACGATAACTACATTTACATATACCTTAAGTTACGCAGACAGACCTCAACTCGATATCGATTGGGGCGACAATTCGATTTCTACCGCGCAGAGGCAAAGTACTTTAATTCTCCCGAATTTTTACAAGAGGAATATTTATGTTATAGATCACACCTATCCGGGTCCGGGAGTATATAAAATTGTGGTTCAGGATCCAAACAGGAATGCGGGAGTTAAAAACATTCCTAATTCAGTTAATGTCATTTTTTCAATATCAACAATTCTGACAGTTAATACGGCAATGGGGCGTGACAATTCGCCAGTACTGCTTAATCCCCCTTATGATAAAGCAGCTTATCATTATTTATTTATTCATAATCCCTCAGCCTTTGATCCTGACGGTGACAGTCTCTCATATAAGCTTACTGTCTGTACACGAGAAGATGCAAAACCTATAGTTGGATATACATTACCGCCTGCAACTCGCTCAATAAGAGTAGATTCTATAAATGGAGACCTGATTTGGGATACCCCCGCAGATACTGGAAAATATAATGTGGCGATGTATATTGAGGAATGGCGAAACGGGAAAAAAATCGGAGTGGTGGAACGGGATATGCAGATCGAGGTCTTTAATACCACCAACAAACCCCCTGAAAATGGTCCTGTCAAAGATTATTGCGTAGAAGCAGGCGATAGTATTGATTTCCTTTTTACCGCTACGGATCCTAACAAAGATTTTATGACTCTCCATGCCACTTCAGGAGTATTTGATCTTAACCCATGCAAAGCATCATTTACAAAAGTTGATTCTGTAGCTGGATTCGCATCCTCAAGATTCAAATGGAAACCATGTCATGAGGCAGTCAGAAAACAACCTTATAATGTAATTTTTAAATCGGATGACTTCAATCCCGATGTCAGGCTCTCTGACATCCACAATACGAGTATCAGGGTGCTTGGACCTTCACCTCATATAATTAATGCAGTTCCGGTAGGTAAATCAATCAGTTTAACCTGGTCACACTATGTTACCAATATAATATCAGGATTCAGCATCTACAGAAGGGATGGAGCTTCTACTTTCAAACCCGATTCGTGCACAGAGGGCATTCCTTCATCAACAGGTTTTATAAAAGTAGGGTATATTGTCGGTAGTTCTACTACATCTTATTCGGATAATGATAACGGACAAAGTCTGCAGTTTGGAAAGGAATATACTTACAGAATAGTTGCTGTTTACCCAAATGGAACCGAAAGCAAAACTTCAAATGAGATCACATCAACTCTTGTATCCGGAGTTCCGATAATTAAAAATGTGAGCGTACGAAATACCGATGCTGTAAAAGGATCGATTTTTCTTTCATGGAAAAAACCCAAAAAACTCGATACGATCCCTGCAATTGGCCCTTATGAATACCTGATTTACAGGGCAGATGGAATTGGCGGGACAAACTTCAATCAGATTAAGTCAATTCAAACGGTAAATCTGAACGACACGGTCTATATAGATACTCTGATAAATACTTCAACGACAGGTTATATTTACAGGATAGAATTGTACAATAACGCCACCGGTAAAAGATTTCTCATCGGAGATCCGGGGTATGCATCCTCTGTTTTTCTTTCTGTAGCGCCCGGTGACAGGAAAGCTCGCTTTACTATTAGTCGTAATGTGCCATGGATTAATTCAAGGTATGATTTCTTCAGATTGAACAATGCTACCAGCTCTTATGATTCAATTGGCTCAACGAATCAGTTGGCTTATGTCGATAACGGTCTGGTAAATGGTAAGGAATATTGTTATTTTGTCAGATCTACAGGTAATTACCTTGCTAACAATATGCCTAAGAATCTGATTAATCTTTCAGAGATCATCTGCACTACTCCTGTTGATAATGAACCACCTTGTCCTCCAGTTCTGAAAGTCACCAGTAAATGTGATAGCTTATACAATTCACTAAAATGGGCAATTGCTGACACAGTTTGTTTTGCAGATGTTGCAGGTTACAAAATCTATTCCAGAATGAAGTCAGAAGATAATCTTTCCCTTCTTACTACTATCAACGATAAGAATACTTTTACTTATAAGCATTTTCCGGGTGAGACAATTTCCGGATGTTATGCGGTTTCAGCATTTGATGTAAAGGGAAATGAGGGCGATAAATCCTTAATAATTTGTATTGATTCCTGCAACTTTTATGAGATTCCAAATGTTTTTACTCCTAACGGGGATGATATTAACGATAACCTGGTAGCAAAAACATCCGGACTGGTTACAAAAATTGATTTCAGGCTTTTCAATAGAAATGGTATGCTGTTATTCAGGACCGAGGATCCTAAGATTAACTGGAATGGCACCTACAAAGGTAAAATTGTTTCGCCGGGAGTTTATTTTTACCAATGCGATGTTTATGAAAACCACATTTCAGGAGTGGAATTATTCCATCTATCGGGTTTTGTTCATGTCATTACCGAATCAGATGCGAAAATAAATAAACAGCCCACGAAATGATTTTGAAGAAATTATAAAATGAAGAAGATTATTACTCTGTTTTTGTTTTTGTCAGGTGCCGGAATAATTTTTGGGCAACAAACGGTTGATTATATTCTTAAAGCCAGAGCGCTTGCCGAAGCAGGGAAGCATGAACAGGCAATAAACCTGCTAAACGGGGCACTAAATGGTACAAAAGAGAGTCGGTTATATACTGAAAGAGCTGAAGCAAATATTCTGAGCGGCGATTATTCAGGAGCAATAAGTGATTATAATGAAGCAAATAAGATAGCATCATTCTCAGGTGAATATGGACTGGCAAGAATTTATGCTTTAAAAGGCGATGCTGGAACAGCACTTTATCATCTGGAACTAAATCTTAATTCGGCTGATAAGAGAAGTGAAAAGGATATTTTGCTTGACCCTGCATTTGGAACCATTGATAATAGACAGGAATGGCGTCAGTTCTGGAAGAAGGAATGGTACAGTATTACTGAAAAAGGTATTTCGGAAATAGAATATTATATCACAGCCGGGAAGATCGATGAATCAAAAAATGTCCTGGCAGAACTTAAAAAGAATATTGATAGCAATGATGACATTCTTTATGCCGAAGCATTGGTCAGCTTTGCATCGGGAAATTATTCTCAGGTAATAAAGGTTATCTCGGGACTTACAACCTTGTATCCCCGGAATGAGAAGTATTTACGTATTCTTGCAAAAGCACAGACGGGAGCATCTGATCCTGCTGGTGCATCAACAACCTATTCACAACTGCTTGCTTCCGGTGTTGCAGATGCCGGATTACTTCTTCTGAGATCAGATTGTTACAGAAAAACCGGGGAAACAGATAAAGCTCTGACTGATATTAAGAAATATCTTGAATTCTATCCTGAAAACAGAGTAGCATTGAGCCTGGCCGGAAAGGCAGAGGCAACATCAGGCGACAATCTTAAAGCGCTTGAGTACTTTTCAAATAACCTGAAACTTCATCCTAATGATCCTGAATGTTACGTGGACCGGGCAAATTCCTACTTTGTTTCCAGTTCATGGGGAATGGCTATTAATGACTACAGCATGTCATTGGATCTCAAACCTGGCAATTCTGATGTATGGCTTAATAAAGGTATAGCTTTGCTGAATTCAGGAAAGGTGGAAGATGCCTGTCATGATTTCAGAAAATCATTTAGTCTTGGAAATAAACGAGTTACGGATTATATCAGCAGGAATTGTATTAAATAGGCGGTCTCATGTTCTTTGTTTCAACTCCTTACTTTTATCTTTTTACCTGATATGTTTAAGAATTCTCTCGAAGAGATCATGAGGCTTAAACGGCTTTAGGACATAATCATTAATATTCAGATCCTGAATCTTATCGTGACTCTCCGACATAATTGCAGCTGTAAGTGCAACAATTGGTATGTTCTTAATCTGAGGATTATCTGAATTTCTGATAATGCGTGTTGCCTCAATGCCATCCATAACAGGCATTTGTAAATCCATCAGAATGAGATCAAAATCTTCCTTTTCCAGAAAATCAAGAGCAATCTGACCGTTTTCTGCATGAGCAACTGATATTCCCCAGCCAATCAGAAATTTATTCGCAACAAAGAAATTTATCTTATTGTCTTCTGCTACAAGAATCTTCTTTCCTTCGAGACCAATATAGTTCTCAGGTACATCAACAGCCAGAGACTGAATTGTCTTATCCGAAATTCCAAAGGATAGTACAAAACGGAAAGTAGAACCTTTTTGAGGTTCACTTTCGATTGTAATTGTACCTCCCTGCATCACTATCAGTTTTTTACAGATAGCCAATCCTAGTCCGGTGCCCCCGAAATGTCGTGTTGTATCTGAAGAAGCTTGTGTAAAGCTTTCAAAGATAAAGGAGTGTTTATCTTTTGGAATACCTATGCCTGTATCGGTAACTGTGAATTCTATTTTCGACTGGTTTGATGTTCGGTTTAATTCTTTTACTATAACCTGAATACTCCCATGAGAAGTGAATTTAAGTGCATTTGACAGAAGATTGAAGAGTATCTGATTCAGTCTGATCGGATCACCAATGACCTCAATAGGCAGGTCATCTGCTTTCTTTATATCAAAACTCAGATCCTTTGCTTTTGATCTGAATGAGTATGTTCTCATTATCTCATTCAGAAAGTCACTAAGGTTAAATTGTGTCTGTTCGAAAATTATTTTACCAGATTCCATTTTATTGTAATCGAGGACATCATTTACGAGGGTGAGAAGGTGATTTCCTGAAAACTTCAGAGTTTTGATATAATCCATCTGGTCTTCACGCGGATTTCCCTGAAGAAGAAGATTTGTAATGCCGATTACTTCATTAAGCGGGGTTCTGATCTCATGACTCATGGTTGACATGAACAATTGCTTGGACTGTGCTGCATCTTCTGCTTTCTGTCGGGCAAGGATGATGTTATCAAGCATCATTCTGCGCTGAAGGGCGATAGCAATCTGATTAGCAATAAAACCCATTATAGATAGATCATCCTGCGAAAACTTATCCTCAGAATAATAATCCTGCAGACACATTACCCCTATAGTATCATTTTCCACCTTAAGAGGGACACCCATCCAAACTTTACATGGTGTTCCCACGAGGTCTATTTCTCCTGACTCATCGAGATGTTTCAGATCCTTTTCTTTAAGAAGAACTGATTTGTTGTTCTTAATTACCCAACCCGTTATTGTTTTTTTGGTTGGAATTTCAAAGAAATTATCCTTCTCATCTGCAAAAAAAGGCAGTGAAAGAGTTTCGGAAGTCTTATCATAAAGGGCAATGAAAAAGTTGTTTGTATCCCAGACTTTACTTAACTCCTGGACAATAATCGGATAAATTTGTTTGATATCATATTGTTTCAGGGCAGCCGTTGATATATTAAAAAGAATCTCCTGCAAAAGCTGATTTTTCCTTTCAGCTGTAATATCTCTGTAAATGCCAAGGTTCGCAACTATTTCATTATTTATGACAATTACAGATGCAATAAGAGTAACATGAATCTTGTTGCCATACTTATCCTTTCTTATTGTTTGTCTTACCTCTTTCTGGTTAATAGATGCAAGGTTATTGATTTTTATGGCTTCCTCTTTAAAATCATCAGGAACAATAAGATCGTTAATGTTTTTATTCACTGCCTCTTCTAATGTAAAGTTGAAAAGTTCGGTGAACTCACGGTTGATCATCGATACGACTCCTGATGGGCTGGTAATAGCTATAGCAACAGGAGTTGAATTATATAAATGCTCAAGAAAAGCTTTTTCCCTGATTATCTGATTCTCATATTCTTTTTGTTTGCTGATGTCGGTTACAACTCCTCTGTATCCCGCAATTTTGTCGTTAAAAAAGAGTGCAAAAGAATGAGTAACCACCGGAATAAGAATTCCATCTTTTTTTCTGGCAATATACTCATTGGTGGAGATCTGTCCGGGAGATGTTAATGCTTTCAGATTTTCAATCATTTCCAGATAACTTTCAGGAAATATTCGGGCTATATAAATACCTGATTCAAGGTCTTGTTTTGTATATCCGAAAAAGCTTATTCCCAGCCTGTTGGCGTATAAGATTTTTCCTGTAAGATCTACCTCATACACCATCTCAGGAAGCAAATCAGCAAACTTCTCAAAGACAACTCCCTGTTTATTCTGATCATCCTTGTTTCTTTGGTAGCTTCCTGGTTCCCATGTTATTACGAAATTTCCAGAGGTAAGAAGAAACCCCATATAATACCCTTCAGAATCGTCTCCAGCAGGAGAAGCTGCTAATTTATGCGCATCACCTGTTAAGCGAAGATGGTTCAGAAGTTCAATGAGTTTTACCCGGTTATTCAGGAGTGTTTCCTCAATATATTTACCAATTACTTCATTTTTTCTGATAAATTCTATCTCTTCTACTCTTCTGTTTAGATCAATTATATAAAACCTGTTATCATCATCAACACCGAACAATGCCAGGTAACTGCTGACAGTCTCAAAGATTTCTTCAAGTAAACTGCCATTCGTATCTTTTATCTTTCTGTCTTTTAATGTTTTAATCTCACTGAATATTGTAAGCAGGTAGATCTCATTTTCGAGTTGTACTGTATCAGCCGAAAAAAGATAAGACTTTGCTTCACCTGTTTTGGTTTTTAAGGTTACCGGATAGCCTTTGATGCTTTTAAGTTTGGAAATGAGTTTTATATACTTATTGCTTTCTTCAAAATCTGCAAAAAATTGTATATCATCAGAGGTATGACCAATAATCTCATCTTTCGAGTACCCCAGTGTTTTACAAAATGTGTCATTAACATCTACATACTGACCTGTATCTAACCTGCTTATTGCCATTAAATAAGAGGCTGAGTGAAAAATCTTGAAGATTGTTTCTCTGACGATCCCGGTTTTTTCCTGGCTTTTTGAATGTAACAAGTTAAATTCCTTCTCCAGTCTTCTGTTTTTTTCCAGCAACTCGATATAACTCTCTTTATAATCCATCAAAAAGGTGTTTTCAATTATATTTTAAAAATAACAAATATTGATTCAATCCGCGTATCCGGTTTTTAATTTCCGTCTGCTGTTTAACTTTTAATTACTACTATTTTCTGCCTTGTTATATCTATTTCTAATAATTTCTTCTTATTTCTATATTTTTTAAAGTAATCGCAGAAATCAGTAAGTCCACATTTACTGCATTTAGGATTTCTGGCTGTGCAAGTGTATCTGCCATGCAGGATCAACCAGTGATGTGACTCATGGATCAGTTCAACAGGAATATGTCGGGTAAGTTGTATCTCTACACTAAGTGGTGTTTTTGCATTTTTAACCAGACCTATCCTGTGAGAAACTCTGAAAACGTGAGTATCAACTGCCATAACCGGTTTCCTGAAAATCACTGAAGCAACAACGTTAGCGCTCTTTCGTCCGACTCCGGGGAGATGCTGCAAAAGCACAGGCTCAGATGGAACAGTTCCGCCAAAATCAGAAACCAGCATTCGCGACATACCTGAAAGATATTTTGCCTTGTTATTTGGATAAGTACATGATTTTATATATTCAAATATAACTTCCGGTTCAGCTTTGGCCATCGATTCAGCATCAGGAAATCTTTTTATTAGTGGAGGTGTTATTATATTGACTCTCTTATCAGTACATTGAGCTGACAGGATGACTGCCACCAGCAATTCAAATGGACTTCGGTAAACGAGTTCGGTTTCTGCTACAGGATAGACTTTCTGAAAATATTTTATTGTACGACTAAATCTTTCATTGATAGTCATAGGACTGAAATTAATAGTGCAGGTAAGGTAACACTTTTTATCTTTGCACAATATTGATTTTTTATGATAAGTTACCTTCAGGCAGAGAGTATAGCAAGACGAATCGGAGACAATCTGCTTTTCGATAAAATAAGTTTTAATATAAACAAGGATGATAAGGTTGCTCTTATAGCAGTAAATGGAGCAGGCAAATCATCATTACTTGATATCCTGGCTGGAAAGGAAAATCCGGATAACGGTTCACTCAGTATCAAGCGCGATTTGAGCATAGCATATCTTCAGCAATCTCCTGTCCTGAATGAATCGAACAAAATAATTGATGAACTCTTCAGTACCGGCAGTGAACTGGTAACAGTAATCCGGGAATACGAAGAATGCGTTCTTACCGGTTCGCCCGGGATGTTGCAGGTTATGATCCAGAAAATGGATGACCATAAGGCATGGGATTATGAAGTGGCTGTTAAGCAGATTCTTTTCAGACTTAAACTTACTGATCTGAATGCAGTGATAAGCACTTTATCAGGAGGACAAAAGAAAAGAGTAGCGTTAGCAAAAGTACTCGTGGAAGATGCTGATCTTATTATACTTGATGAACCCACTAATCATCTTGATCTCGATATGATCGAATGGCTGGAGGAGTATCTTATAAAGTCTAAAAAGACACTTCTGATGGTTACGCACGACAGATACTTTCTTGACAGGGTCTGTAATGTGATACTGGAACTAGCCAATAACGAGCTCTACAGGTATGAGGGAAATTATGAATATTTCCTTGAAAAAAAACAGAGCAGGGAGTATTCGGCTAAGATGAATTCAGAAAAGGCAAAAAACCTGTTAAAGACTGAACTCGAATGGATGAGACGGATGCCAAAAGCAAGACGGCATAAGGCCAAATCAAGGATTGAATCATTTTATGATCTAAAGGAAAAAGCCGCGAACAGACCTGATGAAAAGAGTATCAACATAAACGTAAACATTTCAAGGATGGGGAGTAAGATCCTTGAGATAAAAAATGTAAGCAAATCGTATGGCGACAAGTTGATCCTTAATGACTTTACCTACCTCTTTAACAGGTTTGAAAAAGCAGGACTTATCGGCAGGAATGGTACAGGAAAAACAACTTTGCTCAATATAATTACCGGGTTAACTGAGCCGGATAAAGGTACAGTTGAACGCGGAGAGACAATTGTTTTTGGATATTACAGGCAACAGGGTATTGAATTTGACAACGATATGACTGTTATCGATGCAGTGAAGAATATTGCAGAAAAAGTTGTGATAAGTGATGGTAATGTGCTGTCAATAACCCAGTTCATGAACTATTTCCTGTTCCCCCCTGAAAAACAGTATACCTTAATCAGAAAACTATCAGGTGGTGAGAAGAGACGTCTTTATCTGCTTACAGTACTTATGAATAACCCAAATTTTCTGATACTTGATGAACCGACAAATGATCTTGATATCCTCACACTTAATGTTCTTGAAGAATACCTCGCAGGCTTCAGAGGATGTGTAATAGTTGTCTCTCATGACAGATATTTTATGGATAAGGTCGTTGATCATATTTTTGAGTATAAGGGTGATGGTATTATTAAGGATTTTCCGGGGAATTATACTCAGCTGAGAGAAAAGCAGAAAGAGAATGAAAAGCAAATTTCAGCTGTTAAACTATCAATAAATTCAGATTCGGGGGAATCATCTGAAATTTCGTTTAAAAAGGAGAGAAAACAGGGCCTGACATTTAAAGAAAAGAGGGAATTAGAACTTCTGTCAAATGAAATTGAGAATCTCGATACGGAAAAAAAACTTATTGAATCTGAAATGAGCCTGGGAGAACTTAATAATGAGGAATTAATATCTAAGTCTAAAAGGCATGGTGAATTAATGAAGATATTGGATGAAAAGGAGTCTCGATGGCTTGAATTAAGTGAGAAGTGACTCATAAATCCCAATTTTATAAAAATAAGTTTTGAATTAGGTCAGATTTTTTAACTTTAACAATCAATAAGTTGCTCTATTGGAAAAAATAACAATCAATACGACTGGGTTCAAATCCGAAATACTGGTTGGTGGAAAATGGGAATCAGTATCCGGATTACTCCCTGATAAAGGTGTTGTAATTATCACTGATCATAATGTAAGACGGTTATATGGCGACAAATTTCCGGGAGTTCCCGTCTTTTCCATATCACCGGGAGAAGGAAGCAAAAAGCTGGAAGTCATTGAACATCTTGCTGATCAGCTTCTTGAAGCAGGAATAGATCGTGCAGGTTTTGTTCTCGCGGTAGGAGGAGGTGTGGTTTGCGATGTTGCCGGTTTTCTTGCTTCAGTATATATGAGGGGCATCCGTTGTGGATATGTTTCTACAACATTATTGTCGCAGGTGGATGCCAGTACAGGTGGAAAAAACGGAGTTAACCTGGGAGGTACAAAGAATATGCTCGGTACAATCAGGCAGCCTGAATTCGTTATCTGTGATCCTTCAATGTTGCAAACCCTTCCTGAACAGGAGTATTTATCAGGACTTGCTGAACTGATTAAAACGGCTGTCATTGGTGATAAAGAATTATTTGATCTGATTGAAAGAAGTTATGATAATATAATGTCGAGGAACTCTGACCTTCTGACTCACCTTGTAGCTAAATCAGTGAGATTTAAAGGTTTGGTAGTGTCGGAAGATGAAAATGAGACAGGATTGAGGCGGATTCTTAATTTTGGACATACTTTCGGGCATGCTGTTGAATTGCAGAAAGCCTTGAAACATGGTTTTGCTGTTGCTTCAGGAATGGAATTAGCAACTGCCTTTTCTTTTGAAAAAGGATATATAAGTCCAGTTGAAAAAGAGAGTATAATCAGTCTGCTAAAAAGATTTATGCTGCTTGATGAACATGATTTAACAGATGAGCAGTTGAAGAAGATTGTTCTCCATGATAAAAAGAAGACAGGTACAGATATACATTTTGTTTTTACTCATGGAATTGGAAAAGCAAAAGTCGAAAAAGTTCCTGTTGACGAAGTACTAAGTTTTTATAAAAGATTCAGAGATAAAAAATAGAATTATGAATTCGTTTGGAGTCGTTTTCAGAGTTACTCTCTTTGGAGAATCACATGGTCCCTCGATAGGTGTGATAATAGACGGATGTCCTCCGGGCATGGCCGTTAAAGCGGAAGATTTTATGACGGATCTCAGGAGACGACAAAGCGGGAGCCCGGGAACAACTAAACGTCAGGAACCAGATCTGCCTGAAATACTAAGTGGCGTTTTTGATGGGGCAACAACCGGGGCTCCGGTTACAATTGTCACACGAAACAGTGATAAGATTTCTTCCGATTATGATGAATTTAAAAATATTCCGCGACCTGGTCATGCAGATTTCGTCTCACGCGTAAAGCATTCCGGTTTTGCAGATATGAGAGGAAGCGGTCATTTTTCAGGCAGGATAACCTGGGGCCTTGTTGCTGCCGGGGTTATTGCTAAAAAGATTGCAGGGTCAGCAGACATAGCCGCGAAACTAATCTCTGCCGGAGGCTCTTTTGATATTGATAAAGCTATTAATGAGGCCATAGAACAAAATGATTCAATAGGAGGTATTATTGAATGCAGGGTTAAAAATCCGCCTTTGGCAATCGGGGAACCATTCTTTTATTCTTTCGAATCTGCGGTTAGCCATATAATATTTTCTATTCCTGCAATTAAGGGAATTGAATTTGGTTCAGGATTCGCTGCAGCTGCAATGAAAGGTTCAGAACATAATGATCCATTTAAAGATAGTAGCGGCAAGACTTCAACCAATAATGCCGGAGGAATTAACGGCGGTATTACAAACGGGAACGAAATCATATTCAGAATTGTAGTCAAACCTACTTCATCTATCGGGATCGATCAGACTACTTTTAATTTTAAGGAGGGAAGGTTGACAACTCTCGTGGTAAAAGGAAGACACGATACCTGTATTGCACTGAGAATGCCTGTCATAGTCGAGGCAGCTGCCGCGATAGCTATGGCCGATCTTATGCTTATTGACAGGGGAATTCATGGAGAGCGAAATGTCTGATTGTCTTTCAGTCTTACATTCTGGCAGTCATTTATCTTACAGGTTTGATTATCATGGCTTTTCGTTTTGATTTAAGGAGAAGACCTTTTTTTGTTGAGCTTGTTATTTTGAACCTGTCATCAATTCTGTCACCGATTATCCAGACAATTTTTCCATCTGATTCCAGGATAAAAATATTTTCCTTGTCAAATCTTGAATATTTATTGTCAATAAAATAGTCACTCAGCTTTTTCTTCTGGATCATTCCCAGTGGATAAAAATAATCTCCTGGCTTCCATTTTCTTATTATCACCGGGAAAGAGATCTCCTGGGAATCAAGACAGGCTATGTGAGGGTCGGATGGGATTTCATATATATCGGAGATTCTAACATTTCTTGCAGAAGAAATTCCAGGGAAATTACAGAATGACGCTGTGTTTATAATTGAATATGAAGTTTCCTTAATAAATTCTTCATCTGAAACTATTATCTCTTTCCTGTTTTTAATTATTCTATGGCTTTCAGTAATGATCTGACCACCGGTTTTACCTTCAATTACTTTAACAAGATCAATTAATAGTGCATTGGTTATACTGTAAGGTTTAAATAATTCAAAAAGGACAACCTTATTATGAAGATAGTTTTTAAGAAGACCTATATTAAAGGTGATATATTGTTCTTTTTCCTCTGAAATAGTTTCCCTTAATCTCGATATGTATTCGGATACAATTTCATTTAATCCGGAGAATCTCCCGGCGGTTTCATTAAGTGTTATTTCAATGGAAGGATTGATCTCTTTAAGAACAGGGATCACCAGATGTCTGATTTTATTCCTTATATATTTTGTATCTGCGTTTGACTTATCTTCCCGGAAAACAATTGAATGTTGGTCACGGTAAGTTGAAATAATTCGTCTGGTTGCAAAAAGCAATGGCCTTATAATATTGTTACTTGAAGGTTTCATTCCGGCCATTCCTGCCAATCCGGTTCCCCTTGTAAGGTTTATTAAAAGAGTCTCGATATTATCGTTAAGATTATGTGCAACTGCTATTAAATCGTATCCGTTTTCCTTTCTGATCTCTTCAAACCATTTGTATCTCAGATCTCTTGCTGCCATCTGAACGGACAATCTGTTCTTCTTTGCAAAGGTTTTCGTTTCAAACCGGACAGTAAAGAATGGGATATTATGTTCAGAGGCAAATTTACGGACCAGCTCCTCATCTTTATCTGATTCTGCGGCTCTCAGGGAGAAATTACAATGAGCAATTCCAATTTTATAATCCTGTTTGAGAAACAGGTGAGCCATAACCATTGAATCAATACCACCGCTTACAGTAATCAATACTTTTTCACCTGATTTTATAAGGTTATTTTCAGTAATGAACTTTTTAAACTCACCAATCATATCTTGATGCATTGAACTGTAAAAATAGAAAAAGGTATCCTTTCCGTGGATACCTTTCATTAAAATTCTGAAGAATCTATTTTTTTGAGAGATAGTCAGCCACACTTTTCTGAGTTTCCTTCATTGCTTTATCGCCTTTGTGCCAGTCGGCGGGACAAACTTCACCGTTTTCCTCAAAGAACTGCAGAGCATCTACCATTCTCAGTGTTTCAGCCACACTTCTTCCAAGAGGCATATCATTTACAGTCTGATGTCTTACAATCCCTTTTTTATCAATAAGAAATAATCCTCTGTAAGCCATTGGAGTACCGTTGAATGTAACTTCTCCGTTTTCTGAATAATCATAATCGCCCGCGAGGACATCATAATTTTCTGAAATGGTTTTAGAAAGGTCTGAGACAATCGGGTACTTAACACCCTTGATTCCACCATCTTTTAATTCTGTCTGAAGCCATTTCCAGTGAGAGAACTTTGAATCGACTGAGCAGGCAACAACAGCAACATTCTTTTCGTTGAATTCACCTAACCTTTCCTGAAATGCAAGAAGTTCTGTAGGACAGACAAAAGTAAAATCAGCAGGGTAGAAGAAGAATAAAACATATTTTTTCCCGAGGTATTGTTCAATTGAGAACCCTTCTACAATTTCACCGCCTTTTATCACTGCAGATGCAGAAAAAGCCGGCGCTTTTTTTCCAACTAAAACAGCCATTTTTTTTAATTTAATTTAATATTAATAACTATTGATCTTATGATGATTACAATTCTTAGAATGTTTTGTTCATTATCTGTATGGAATAATTGCAGGAGGCCCAGGTTCAAAATTAACAGGTCGTAAAAGCTGCTCCGCCGTGACAGTGATCGGAGAGATTCTTGAGTATACCGGAGGGTTTGGAAAATATCCTATCCTTATCTGAAGTGTATTAAATACCAGGTTGTCATTCCTGATCCTTATTCCGATTCCAATACTTGAAAGCGAAGAACCTCTTCCCAGCATTTCATTTGTACCGGAAAGAAAGGATAAATCGGTAAAACCGAAAAAGGCGAATCTGAAACCATACAGATTGACCGGACTGAATAAGACAGATTCAAGGCTAGCAGAAAATCTCTGGGTACCTTTTACAGAGTCATTCTTAAAACCGGAGAATCCATAATAATTAGTGAATTTCAGAAGTTCATTTGAATATCTTCCGAATCCTCTGGTATAGTGAATATAAACAAAATTCCTGACCTTGGCATTCCCAAGATTTAAAAGGTTTGAAAAATAATTCATGCCAAGAGATAAAAGTCCCTGTTCGGTATGATTCTGATTTAAATATGTTGATAAACCGGTATATGAATAAAAATAACCAAGAGCTTTGACCGACTTTCCAAAAGATACCTCACCACCAATGTATGTTCTCTGCTTGAATTCATTAAACTCTCTTCCGGTAGTGATTTTGAATAAGGCTCCATAAGGAATATCTTCGGCACGACCGTAACTATAGATCAGGCTGGTTTTAGTGTATTTTTGTATAGAAAGAGCAGCGGATCCCATGAAAATCATGTATTTCTGAAGATTATAAAAAGACTCAGGTAATATCAGAGGATGATTGAAAACATTGTTATTAGTATAACGTACTCCAATAATAATTCTAGATACAGATTCTTTATTAATCAGGAACGATCTCGATAACCAGTAATCCTGCAGGTTATATCTGAGAGGCTCCGGAACTTTGAGCGTATCAAGATTCTCTGTTGTGAACATCATCCGGACAGAAATTCCCCCGGCATATTTTGTGGTTGAACTGATAAGCTTTCGACTGAAATCGAATCCATAAGTTTTTTTCCCAAGTCCATGGAGAAAGTAAACATTCAGGTTAATAAAAGATTTTAAAATATTATTTGCGAGATAGTGGGCTCCAAATCCGGGGGATTCAGGTAGTGTATTATCAAAAGGCATATCTAATCCAAATTCATGTCCCATTCCGAAAATATTTTTATCAAAAAATGAAACAGAGCCCTTTTTTAACCCTCTGTAATCATAAGTGCCACCAAGTGAATAAATATCCTTAGTGAATACTACAATATCAGCTTCTTCGTCAGATACCGGAACAACTATTATTCTGGCATCATCGATAAAGGGAAGCTGTCTTAAAATTCGCTCATTATCGCTGAGTACCAGAGGGAAAATCTTATCGCCCTCTGAAAAAAGAAGGTTCTTTCTGATAATATTTTCATTTGTATTGAAATGAGTCTTATTTAAAACGTTTTCAATCTTGTTAGGTTCTTTCGATGATGGATTATTTATATTGGCTCCGAATACATTAAGCCTTTGTATAACAATTTTTCTAATCTTTTTTCCTGCATATCTGATATAATTGACATCGCTCGTTCCTGTGAAACTCTTTCTAAAAGTAGTGTCAGTGTTAACAATTACAAAATTGTAAAGTTTTTTTGTCAGTTGATTCTTTGATGCTCTTGATTTAAGTGAATCGAAGAACACAAGGTTTCTGTCTCTTATCACGATGTGGGTAGGGATTATTGTAGCTGGAATACTTAATAATACCCCCTTTGAAAAAAGAGTTATTGTGTTAGTGATTTTATTAATGACATCAGGCGGAATCTTTTTTATAGAGTCGTTTTCCGCATGGTATTGAGGATATGCAATATTACACGATAGCAGAAGGGCCAGGAAGATAAATGACCTAAACCAGAACATATATTTTCCCGGGTATTTGCACATCAGGTTTTTTGAGGATTGCTAATCAATACATCATCAGAATTAAATTGAAATCCGAGCCGTTTCCCGGTGATTACCCTTGAATGTTGGATTTTTGCTTCAGCCTGACCGACGGTAGCAATTTTAACAGTGTCGTATGGTGGCACAAGCAGATCAAATTCGAGCGCATATTGAATTGCAGTTGAAATAATCAACTGCAATGATTGCTTGCTTATCTCTTCATTCCCGTAATTTGTAAACAGCATTCCCATCTGTCTTTTTCCTTCAACAAAATACTGTTTCTCATGGTTAATGAAAATCCTGGCTATCAGGTATCCCAGATCATCTATTCGCGAATATTTGAAAGAATCGCTGAGAAAGTTATAAATACTAATGATCCCTGAATATGCATTGTATTTATTTTTCTGTATGTATGCTGTTTTCCAGGCTGGATGATCCCTGTCAAACTGAAAGACGTTGGAATGCATACTGAAAAGCAATATATCTCCGGCAACCTTAATCTGGGCATCAAAATTACTCCTGTCAGTATACTCCAGTCTTATCCTGGAATCTATTCCGCTTAAACTGGTATTTACCTCTTTTGATAGATTTTTAAGGACCTCCTTTACAACAAAAAATGATTCCAGTGTATTATCAAATACTTTTTGTTTCAGAAGTGATTTTTCTTTAAGTGTTACTATTATTGCCACTTTTTTATCATCCTGATCTGTCATGGTAACCGAGGTATTAAGTGTAATATTGGCTTCTAAAATAAGAAATAACCGGAATATATAAAATTAATAGGATCTTGCAAAAAGAACTCTTCTGTTCGACGGTTTTCCTGAATACACACATTTCCCTTTTTCTTCAGGGCTATCGAAAGGAATACATCTGATAGTGGCTTTACTCTCCTCTTTAATTTTTTCTTCTGTTTCAACTGTTCCATCCCAGTGAGCCATAATAAAACCACCCTGGTTATCAAGCACTTTCAGAAAATCATCCCATTTATCAACATAAAAAGTATTTTCTTTTCTGAAATTCAGAGCCTTATTATAAATATTTTCCTGAATGTCATCAAGAAGTTTTGGGATGTGTTCATATATTTTATCAATCGGGATAGTTTCTTTTGTAAGGTTATCCCTGCGTGCAACTTCGATGGTATTATTTTCGAGGTCGCGTGGTCCTATTGCAAGACGGACAGGAACTCCCTTCAATTCATAATCAGCAAATTTCCATCCTGGTTTATTATTATCTCTGTCATCATATTTTACTGATATCCCTAAAGCCTCCAACCCGGCTTTGATTTTTTTTGCTGTGTCGGATAACGTACCTAGTTGTTCAATATTCTTATAAATAGGTATAATTACAACCTGTATAGGAGCAAGTTTAGGTGGCAATACCAACCCATGATTATCGGCATGACCCATAATTATGGCACCCATAAGCCTTGTTGATACACCCCATGAGGTAGCCCAGACATAATCAAGCTTTCCTGTCCTGTCAGTAAACTGAACATCAAACGCTTTTGCAAAGTTCTGTCCCAGAAAATGGCTTGTGCCGGCCTGAAGAGCTTTTCCATCCTGCATAAGCGCTTCTATGGCAAAAGTGTCGAGTGCTCCCGCAAACCGTTCGTTTTCACTCTTATACCCTTTAATTACCGGAAGGGCCATCGAATTTTCAGAGAAACCAGCATATACATTGATCATCTTCTCAGCCTCTTCCAGCGCTTCCTCGCGCGTTGCATGAGCTGTATGCCCCTCCTGCCAAAGAAATTCTGTAGTTCTGAGAAAAAGCCTTGTACGCATTTCCCATCTTACAACATTCGCCCATTGATTAATGAGAATTGGCAGATCTCTGTACGACTTAATCCAGTTTTTATATGAGTGCCATATAATAGTTTCTGAAGTAGGACGGATAATAAGTTCTTCCTCAAGCTTTGCAGTCGGATCAACGACAACATTCCCATTTTCATCATTTTTAAGACGATAATGCGTCACAACTGCACACTCTTTGGCGAATCCTTTCACGTGTGCTGCCTCTTTACTGAAAAACGATTTTGGTATAAATAATGGAAAATATGCGTTAACATGCCCGGTGGCTTTAAATAGCCTGTCGAGTTCAGCCTGTATCTTTTCCCAGATCGCGTAACCATAAGGTTTAATTACCATGCATCCGCGTACTGCTGAATTTTCTGCCAGATCAGCCTTGATAACCAGATCGTTATACCATTGTGAGTAATTCTCGTCCCTGTTAGTTAAAAACTTCGCCATTTTTTTGGTACGGTATTTGTTTCATTTGTATTAAATAAATAGATTGCGTAAAAATAAATAAAAAGATCAGTTATTACTCAAAAAAGAAAGGGAGGTTCATCATGAAAGCAATATACTACATCGGAATCTTATCAATACTTCTCCTCAGCTCTTCAATTATAAAGGCGCAGAGAGACGATTCAGGAGATTACAGAAATGATGACGCCAGGGTAGTGGTAAATAATTATTATGATGATTATGATTATTATTTTACCTCCAGAATAAACAGGTTTCACAGATCTTATGCCGCCTTCGATTATTATGCCCCGGTCTTCACAGATTCATACTGGTATAATTACCGGCCATTTTCATGGGGATTAAGCATCTATGGCGGTGGAGGATTCGGATTTGGATATTCAAATAATTACCCGGTTTATGATTACGGTTATGGAAATTATTACGGATACGACCCTTATTTCGGAAACAGTTATTACGGGGGTTATGATCCTTTCTATTATAGCAACTGGTATTCACCTTTAATATTCAGCTTCAGCTTTGGAAACAGATGGCACAATAATTATTATGGTTGGAATGGTCATAACCATAATGGCTACAATAATTACAGATCAGATTACTATACGAATAATGATTATCATAACAATAACAATAATTCGAACAGATATTCTTCCTCAGCATATTCTTCGAGAAGGAACCAGGGCACCAATTCTGAAACTTCCACGCGTAATAATGTATCCCGGAGGGAGGGATCTTCCGTTAACTCTTCCCGCAATGTTGTAAGCTCTAACAGTAGCCGCAGTAATCGTAATAATATCAATAGCGTTAATAATAGAAGTAACAGAAGTATCGACAATAACGTAAATAACGTAAATAACGTAAATAGAGTAAATAGAGTAAATAGTAATAATCGTAGCGACAACAGCAGTAATGTACGCTCGAATGCAGGAAGTGGTAGTATTGTTCGCTCGAATGCAGGCAGGAGCACTAGTCCACGCGTTAATGAAGGCAGTGGTAGTAATGTTCGCTCGAATGCAGGCAGGAGCACTAGTCCACGCGTTAATGAAGGTAGTGGTAGTAATGTACGCTCGAATGCAGGCAGTAACTCACGGTCATCCAGAACAATGAGTGCTCCCCAGATACGCTCTTCTTCTTCCAGGTCATCAGGCTCTAAATCAAGTTCCTCAAAGGAGAAATCTTCAGGACGGAGATAAAAGATTGGTAGATGCCATGGCATCTACCTGACTTTTAAGGGAAAGCAATATATATTCTGAATTGTAACAATTAGTTAATTAAATTTGTTTCTTTGGTACAATATTTGCGTGTTATTAAGAAAATAAATAGGGGGAATTTAAAATGAAAACATTATATCAAATATTAACTCTTGCACTTCTTACCCTTAGCTCTTGTTCCTCAACTCTTTATAGGGGAGCAGAATACGATGATTTATATTATTTGCCTTCAGATAAACCAATTGCTCAAGACAAATCATCTGTAAATCAACAGATTACTGAGGGTAATTTGAAAGGGAATGACTATTACAATAACATCTATGCGGCTGATACTCTCGTATCAGACCAGTATTCAGATGCCGTTGATTATGATGCTCAGGTTAATAATAATGATTATAATAACAACCAGGGATATGAATATTTTAATGACAATTCATATACCGGAAGGCTAAGAATGTTCTACGGAAACTATTTTAATCCCTACTGGAGAGAACCTTACTACTCTGACTATGGATATGGTGGTTACCCTTATTCTTATGGTTTCGGTAATTCATTTTACGGGAATAATCCCTATTATGGTTATGGTGGTGGATTCTATAACGACTATTATGGAGGTTATTACCCTGGTTATTACGGTGGTGGTTACTATGGTGGTGGTTACGGTGGTGGTTTTTATGGTGGTGGTTTTTACGGTGGTGGCTATTATGGCGGATATAATTCATTTTATTCCCCTTACTATGGTTATCCGGGAAATTACTTCCACAATGGGGGGGAAAATAGTGTGCCTTCTGGCAGGAGAGAGAGGTCAAGTACGCTTTCTTCCAGAATGAACAATAATGTGTCTCCAACGAGCACCTCGAGAAGAGATTCTTATGTCTCCGGAGGAAGTTCCAGTGTTGCCGGGAGAACTTCAGGTAACCAAACACTTTCAGGTGATCAGAGGAGAGCTGTTTCTTCTAATGGAAATTCGCAACAATCAGTTAACCAGACAACCAGAAGATCCGGTCAGGATCAGACTAAAACAGAATACATTCGTTCAAATACCGCCTCTCCAAGGGCCAGTGCAAATACGAGACCTGATTATAATAGCGCTAACAGGTCTTATACACCCAGTTATAATAATCCAAGGATGAGCACAAGACCATCATATAATAATAGCAGAGTCAGTGAAGGTGTAAATTCAGGTGTAAACCGGAATAGTAGCTCCCCAAATAACAGCAGGGTCTACAATAATGCCGGTTCTGTCCGGACCCCTTCGAATCAGGGTTCATACCAGAATTCATATAACAATGTCAGAAGTAATTCTTCAGGTAATGGTGTGCAACGAAAAAGTGAATCACCGTCAGGATATTCAGCTCCGGCAAACCAGTCCCGATCCAATTCGAACAGAAGTTCAGAAAGCTATTCAGTTCCCTCCAGAAGCAGTGTGGAAAGGTCAGGCACTTCCAGTGGCTCTTCAGGTAACAGCAGTAGATCTTCCTCAACATATAGCGGAGGTTCTGAATCACGAGGTTCTTACTCTTCAGGATCTTCCTCATCCGGTTCTTCATCAAGTGGTAGTTCTTCTTCTGGTAGCAGAAGTGGTGGTTCTTCTTCAGGAAGGAGATAGTCTGAAACAATAAATTAGTGCATTAACCAGTTCATTCTAAATTAAAGAGTGCAGCGATAGTCTTACAAAAAAAGAAATCTTATGAAACGGATATGTTTATTAATACTAGCAGCATTATCAATGTTCACCGGTGTTAAAGCCCAGAACGAAGAAGATGCATTGAGGTACTCCCAGCTATTTTACGGTGGAACCGCAAGATTTATGTCGATGGGAGGTGCGTTCACAGCCCTTGGAGGGGATTTATCTTCCATCAGCCTTAATCCTGCAGGTACAGGAGTATTCAGATCTTCTGAATTTAGTTTGACCCCACAACTGTACTATAACAATACATCTTCTCGATGGAATAATTCGACATCTAAAGACGTCAGTTCTCTGTTTAATCTGAATCAAATAGGAATTGTTTGCAACATTATCTCTAATAATACTGAGAAAGGTCTGATAAACTTAAATATCGCTTATTCATATAACAGAACAAACAACTTTACAGAGAGTATAACAATAAACGGGATCAGTAATAAAAGCTCAATGGCTGATTATTGGGCTTCCCGGGCAAATGGGTATAGTAAAAAGGATATGCCTGATAATTCATGGGCAGCATATAAGACATCTTTAATTGATACCCTTTCAGGATCAAATTCGTCATACGGAACAATATTTTCACGTTACGGCGATAATCCTTTTTCGACTTATGGCCAAGAAATAAAAAGAGTAATTACAAACGTTGGCTATACCGGAGAGCATTCATTCTCAATTGGAGCTAATTTTTCCAATAAGTTTTACTTAGGTACAACTCTGGGAATCAGCAGACTAAATTATACGGGGCATATAGAACATCTCGAGTCGGACGTTAATAATACTATTTATGATTTCAAGAGTTTTACATATACAGACCATCTTGAGGCTACTGGTACAGGATATTCTCTGAAAATAGGTACAATAATTAAACCTGTTGAATTCTTAAGAATAGGCCTTGCTTTACAATCGCCAACAGCATATAGAATTACTGAGAATTACTTTGACAATATTTCTTCACATTTTGATAATAAAGTTAATAATATTGATCACTATGAGTATTCAAACAACCCAATGAGTTACACGTATACTTTAACTACCCCGTTCAGAGCGAATGCCGGTTTAGCTCTCCAGATAAAAAAGCGTGCGATAATCAGCGCTGATTACGAGTATGTAGACTACAGTATGTCTCATTTCAGCAACGCGATTGATAATCAGAATTACTCCAATGAAAACAGTAATATCAGGGAAATGTACAAGCCAGCTTCAAACCTTCGACTTGGCGCCGAATTACGATTGAGTAATATATATCTGCGAGGTGGCTATAGTTATTACGGGAAAGCTTTTAAACTCACTGCAGATAACAAAAACCTTGATTATAATTCTCTCTCATTTGGTATTGGTTTCAGACAGCAGAATTTTTATCTGGATTTGGCTTGCACAGCACAGTCCAG
>JANYIW010000370.1 GCA_025358645.1 Bacteroidales bacterium | reverse complement strand
AATTATATGAACAGTGATCTTTTTAACCCGGAGGTTGAGGTTGGTATTAACAGTATCAGAAATCTGTCTGCTAAAACTGAGTGAAGAAGAAATAGTCTTTCTCAAAAAAATAAGACTGCAGTTAAGCATCCTCTGTGGCACTCTGTGTAAACCTCTGTGACCTCCGTGTAACAAATAAAAAACTTACACAGAGATCACAGAGGTTTACACAGAGTTTCACAGAGCACTTGCGAAAAGTCTCCTTTATTATCTGACGGTATTTCTAATTGCAGTTTACATTGTCACCTGTCTCATTCCAGCAATGCCATAGAATATCCTGGTAATAATAATCAGCTTTGATATGACCATTATGGGCTGTTGTATTCCATACCCTGGAATTTTTCAACTCAACTCACAGATAAATGCCAATAATAGTGAACTTCACACTGGAATTCCTATTCATATCTCAGGGCATCAATAGGATCGAGACTGGCAGCTTTTTTTGCCGGATACCAGCCAAAGAAAATTCCGATAATGGTACAGACAGCGAAGGATAGCACCTCAGAGCCTGGTAAAACAACCACCGGCCATGACATGGTCGTTCCGATTATTTTTGATGCTGCAATCCCAACAATAATGCCAATGATTCCGCCCGTAATACTGAGTAACATTGATTCTGCAAGGAACTGCATTAATATATCACGTCCTTTTCCGCCGATTGCCATACGAAGGCCGATTTCCCTTGTCCTTTCAGTGACAGATACATACATAATGTTCATAATACCAATGCCCCCCACGAGGAGTGATATGCCTGCGATGGCTCCGAGCAATACAGTTAGAATATTGCTGACTGAACTGAATGTGGAAAGCAATTCAGCCTGGTTCCTGATTGTAAAATCGTCCTGATCTGAGGCTTTGATTTTATGATGTCTGCGCAGAGCTTCTGTGATCTGTTGCGAAGCCAGGTCAGTTGAACCTGCATCTACTGCTGAAGTGTATATGCTATTCACCCAGGTAATTGCCTGAACTCTTTTCTGAACGGTAGTATATGGTGCAATGAGTAGATCATCCTGATCCTGCCCGAAGGTATTCAATCCCTTGGTATCCAGTACCCCAATCACCAGGAACGGTATCTTTTTGAATCGTATAACCTGTCCGACAGGATCTGCTCCTTCCCCGAATAAATTCTTTATAACTGTCTGTCCCATAAGGCATACCTTCGCAGCACCGCTGATTTCTCTGTCAGTAAACATTCGTCCGTTTACTACTGACCGCTCCCTTATCTGAAGATAACTCTCGTTTTCACCATACAGCGATGTTGGCCAGTTCAAGGCTCCGAAAACCACCTGTCCGTTTCCACGAACCTCAGGTGTTGCTGCGAGAACGGCCGGACATTCAGAAAGTATAATATTCACATCTGTTTCTTTCAGGCTCTGCATTGTTGCTGCTCCGAACTGGACTCCGCCTCTCTGCTGCGATCCTGGTACTACGGTTACCAGGTTTAGCCCCATGCCGGCAATCTGTGACTGAATACTTTGTTTGGAACCCTGACCTATGCCAAGCATCGCAATAACAGAAGCTACCCCGATAATAATTCCAAGCATCGTCAGAAATGCCCTGAACTTATTCCTTAACAAGGCATTCATCGCAATTTTAAAAAGGTTCTTTATACTCATTTTCTTAGTTATCTAATCTGCTTCAATTGGTATGCTTGCAAGCATTTCCCTGGCATTTGTTCTATCCTGAACTGCACTCTCTCTCAGTATTAGCCCATCTTTAAATATCACATTCCGGGTGGCACATTTTGCAATATCAGGCTCGTGTGTAACAAATACAACCGTTTTTCCTTTACTGTTAAGTTCCTGAAAAAGAGCCATTATTTCATATGATGTCCGTGTATCAAGGTTCCCTGTTGCTTCATCTGCGAGGATTACAACCGGATCATTTACCAGAGACCGGGCAATTGCGACTCTTTGCTGCTGACCACCTGAGAGCTGATTCGGCTTATGATGCATTCTGTCGGCCAGCCCGACTGATTCAAGTGCTGCTATTGCTCTCTCCCTTCGTTCTTTTGATTTTACAGAGGCATTGTACATAAGTGGTAGCTCAACATTATCCAGTGCGGTTGTTCGCGGCAGAAGGTTGTATGTCTGAAAAACAAAACCGAGTTTTCTGTTCCTGTATGAAGCCAGTTCATTCCTGCTCAGTCCGGAAATATTAATACCATCAAGAATATAGTCTCCTGAAGTAGGTTTGTCAAGGCATCCGATAATGTTCAGCATCGTGGATTTTCCAGATCCGCTGGCTCCCATTATAGCCACAAACTCTCCTTCAGTAACGACCATCTCAACTCCCCTGAGTGCATGAACTGTCACTTCACCAACGTAATAATCTTTTTTCAGACTTATAATTTCAATCAGCTTCTTCATAATAATATCAGATTTATCTTCCCCTGCCTCCCGGCCTTGTTGGCATGAAAGGACTTGTTGTAGTTGCAGGTGTCGCTGAGGCGGTAGTGGCTTTTCCGGCAAGGCTCATTGAAAGAATAATTTCATCCCCTTCATTAAGTCCGGATTTTATTTCCGCGTTTGATCCGTCAATTGCACCGGTTACTACTCTGGTCCGATGGATTTTGTCACCAGATTTTACCCATACAACAACAGGTTTTTTGCCCTGTTGACCACCTGACTGGAATCCGCCGGTATTAGACTGACCTGCTCCTGTACCTTCTGGTCTCTGGTTACCGGCGTTTTGTCCGGTACCACCGGCAGCTCGTTGGCCACCCCCGGCTTCCGCTCCTCCCTGTCCGGATGGTCCGCCGCCCCCCTGCCTCTGAGGCATTGGATTCTTTTTATAGTATTCAGCCAGCCATGCGGCATCGGGGGTAAACCGCAAAGCTTTTCCCGGAATTGTAAGTACGCTGTCAAGCTTCTGGACAAGCACTGTGATATTGGCTGTCATTCCTGGCATCAGTTTCAATTCAGGGTTTGGTGCATTAACTATGACTGTATAAGTAACTACGTTTGATGTCACGACAGGCTGTAACCTGATCTGTCTTACATCACCTTTAAATGTTTCAGCAGGATAGGCATCAACAGTAAAACTAACAGGCTGACCCTGTCGGAGCTGACCGATATCAGCCTCGTCGACAGCTGCCTGAACCTGCATCAATGTCAGATCATTGCCAATTGTAAAGAGGTTTGGAGTGCTGAAACTCGCAGCTACCGTTTGTCCCTGATCTACTGCACGGTTCAGCACTACACCAACTATAGGTGAAAATATTGAGGCATAACTGAGATTCACTCTGGCCTTGTCATATCCGGCCTGTGCAGTCTTAAGATTTGCCTTTGCTTTATCATAATTATACTTTACCTGGTCAAAGTCAGCCTGAGCAACAAGTTTTTTGTCAAGTAATGCCTGATACCTTTCATAGGTGGCTCTCTGAAAATCTACCTCGCTCTTTGAATCATCAAGGGATGCTTCGGCTTGCTGTACCTGTGTTATTAAAGGGGTTTTGTCGAGTTCAGCCAGTAACTGGTTTCTTTTTACATGTGAGTTAAAATCAACATAAATCTTTTTTATAACACCTGAGACCTGAGTGCCGATCATTACTGTTGTGTCTGCCTGAACCGTTCCGGTTGCAGTAATCGTATTTATTATGGAGCCCTTTTTGACAACTGCAGTTTCAAAAGTATAGGATTTGCCGGTTTTGTGACAGGAACCAACAATAAAAATAACAAGAGGGATAGCTGCCAGGTATACTGTCCATTTAATTAATTTTCGACTTTTCATCACTTTTTGTTTTACTGTGTTAATTATTTAATATTGCTGCTGAATGACAGGGGAAGTCCCGAATAAAAATCAAGCACTTTATAACTGAATATCAATCTGTATTTTGACTGAAGGAGTGAGCTTTGTGCAGTTATAAATGTCGTTTTCTGGATAAGAAAATCGACTGAGTTCATTATCCCCTGAGTATATTTTTCAGATGCGACATCATATGACTCTTTTACGGCATTATATGCCTCTACACTTGCTTCATACTCAATCTGTGATGAGGTAACATCCTGTGATGCCTGTTCAATAGATTTCCTGAGCTGATTCTTAACATTGTACTCATTAAGTTCAGAATTCTCGCTGTTTTTTCGCGCAACTGCCACATTTGTTCTGGCCTGCTTATTCAGATAAATAGGAATAGAAGCTGTGATTCCTATTGCCGGACTGATATTGTTTTTCATCTGATATCCGAAAGAAGAGCCGGATAAAGTATTTGATGAATATACCGTGGACAAACCGGCGTTCATGGAGAGACTAGGGTATAAACCTGATCTTGCAAGCTCTATACCTATCTGTGAGCTTTGTTTGCTTAGCTCTGCATTTTTGACCTCTGGTTTTACCCCGAGGGCTGTCTGATAGACCTCTTTGGGATCAGGTATGCGTTTCTGGTTTACAAGACTGTCAAGGTTAGGATGTGCAATTGAGAAGTCGCCTGCTTCGGGCTCAGTGTATTCCATCAACTGCATCAGAGTTATCCTGTTTATGGCCAGTTGGCTCCTTGCGGTTGCAAGCGATTGTCTTTCTGTTGCCAGTTGTGATTTTACCTGCAGATAATCTGAGTTCGCAATAACACCCAGTTTCAGTCTCTCTGCTGCCAGATTTAATTGCTCATTTAGTGAGGCGATCTGATCGCTGATATTTTTCACCTGTTCTTCCGCAAACAGAACTTGCAGATACGCGTTAAGTACATTAAGACTTACTGTTTCCTTGATTACTTCTGTATTGTATTTGGCAGCCTCATAGTTTATCTCAGATTGTTTTACATTATTACGGATCCTGTTACCATTATAAACTGTCATTCCGGAATTTAAAGAGATATTCGTCCCATCGGTGCCCTTGAATACAGTCGATCCTGTTGTGTTGTTTGTCTGATTGCTCCAGCTGAAATTTTGTCTTGCAGACCCGCTTAACGAAGGATACCAGGCAGATTTTGCATAGTTCATTTCAATGCCGTAAATATCGTTACTGACCTGGGCCTGTTGTACTTGTATATTTTTCTGAAGTGCATACTGAATACATTCATCAACACTCCAGATCTTACTCTGTGCTGGCGTATTAATTCCGACTGTTATACTGACAAAACAAGAGATTATTAAAGCCGAAAATCTGGTTTTCATCGTTTTTGATTTTTGTAACATCAATTCTGACTTACTTCTCAAAACTTGAATTCTGTTGACAAAAACAATTTTGCCTCAAGTTGATTTTAAGACATATGGTTTAAGAGTTTTATTCCCATGGAATGAGAATATGCTATAAGTTTAACGTTTTTTTAACAATTAATGCTTTTGTAATGTTATAACAATAGAGCCTGATGAAAGTTTAATGCAGGTGAAACAAAAAGTTCCGCGAATCCCAATTGAAAAGTTCGATGCTTGTTTAAGGC
Organism: Bacteroidales bacterium; assembly: GCA_025358645.1. Classification (GTDB taxonomy): domain Bacteria; phylum Bacteroidota; class Bacteroidia; order Bacteroidales; family VadinHA17; genus LD21. The sequence continues at coordinate 43 of JANYIW010000370.1, read as the reverse complement.
ATTTCACATTTCAGTTTTTCTGCTTCACTGCTTAATTCTGATT
>JANYIW010000228.1 GCA_025358645.1 Bacteroidales bacterium | reverse complement strand
AAGAAGAATTTAATCTGGTTTTTATTTGTATAATTGGGGGCTGTGTATAAACAGACCTCTCAGTTATATCACTATTGTCCGGTTAATAATTTAGATTCATCCCTCAGGTTGTTAATACATTGATTATCAATATTCAGTTTTTAAATAATTGATATTTAGGCAAATATAAAAACGGAGGTGTAGGTAAAATTAGGTTTATAGGAAACCGTATTATATATTTGTTTAAAACAACGACTTCAAAAAAAATAGTTTTTAGAGGCGCTCTGAAATAACACCCTTTGAGAATATGATACATATCAATCCATTTGATAAAATTATCAGATGCAGTATCAGAATAAATATTGATGCTGAAAATAGAGAATCTGTGGTTGCAGACTTTTTTGTTTACAGGGTAAGCAGGTAATACTTAATTTTAAAAAGGAAGAGATGAGCAAAAGAGACATATTCAGGATTTCCATGGTTCTGTTTATGACGGTATTTTTCTATTCCGTTATGGTTACAGCACAGAGTACTAATAAGTTTAACCTCTCGGGCAGATGGAAAGTAACATGGAACGATAGTAATCATGGACCAAATGGAATTGAAGAATTTAGCGGGATTAATCCATTGAATGACACATCAAGGTACATGGATGTTGATGTTCCTATGGATCTGAACGTGGCTATGCAAAAGAAAGGGATGATTGGCGATCTCAACTATGGTATAAACTATTTATCGGCACGATGGGTAAGCGGACAGTACTGGCAATATTACAAGCAGTTCGATGCCCCCGGGGAAACTTTAAACAAATCAGTTTGGCTGAAATTTGACAGGCTGGATTATTCTGCAAAAATTTATCTGAACGGCCAGCCCATCGGAAAACATGATAATGCCTTTATTCCCTGTATGATAAATGTTACAGGAAAACTTAAAGAAGGTAAGAATATTCTGACAGTCGGTATTGAAAGCGGACTGTATGATGTAGCGGACAAAAATTTGTCTGACTATAATAATGCACTTAGTGTTCATCTTAACAAAAGACACTGGTTACGAAAGCCTCAGTACCAGTTTGGATGGGATTGGAACCCGCAGCTGATCAACATTGGTATTACAGGTAATGTCTCTCTCATGTGGCGGGATGAAGTCAGATTAGATAATATTGTTCCCTGGATAAAAATGACCGATGACCTGTCGGCAGCAGATATTATAATAAGAACATTCATTGAAGGGACGAAAGATGCAAGCGGGCTTACGATAGAAGCAACCCTGGTTGAAATGAACCAACAGGTTTCCGGGCAAATAACTGTATCAAAAGGGATTAAACCTTATGAACTAAAGATGAGGGTCAACAAGCCAAAGTTATGGTGGCCTGTAGGACAAGGCGATCCAAATTTATATACGCTGAAGGTTGATGTAAAAAAAGATGGAAAAGTGATAGATTCCGACTATCGGAAAATTGGGTTCAGGAAAATTGAGGTTGACCGGTCCCAGCACGTGGTTGAGGGAAATTACTTTACAATAAAGGTAAATAACCGTCCAGTTTTTATGAAGGGAGGCAACTGGGTACCTGCTGATATGATCTACAGCAACGTTGACAGAATTCGGCTTGAGAAACTTGTGGATTTTGCAATTGGCGCTAATTTCAATATCCTTCGGATCTGGGGGGGAGGTCTTTTTGCCGGTAATGACCTGCTCCGGTTATGTGACGAAAAAGGACTGGTAGTATGGCACGATTTTCTATTTGCATGCTCCAAATATCCTGGTGATGATGTTGATTTTTATAATAATGTAAAAAAGGAAGTAACCTGGGCAGTCCGTGAATTTGCTTATCATCCTTCCTTAATTGTCTGGTGTGGCAATAATGAAAATGAATGGGGAACATGGGGATGGGGTTTTGCAAACAGCGGGAAAATTGTTCCGGATTATATAATTTACCACCATTTGATGCCGGTCATCATGAAAGAAGAAGATCCATACCGTTTTTACTGGCCAAGTTCTCCATATTCAGAAAATTTTGAATTTCCCAATAGCCCCATAACAGGGGATCAGCATCCATGGGGAGTTTCGCTTCAAAAGGACAGCACTAGTTTCTGGGCTTACAGGGATTATGTGGATCGTTTTCCGAACGAAGGAGGGGTTCTTGGTGCCAGCCCTCCTGCCTCACTACGCCAATTCCTGCCGCCTGATGAGCAATTTATCCGGTCCTTTTCATGGGATTTGCATGATAACATGATGAATTTCGTGACCGACAAAAAGGGCGTAACATATAAATTTGTTGAAGATTGGCTTGGCAAAGATTATAC
>JANYIW010000337.1 GCA_025358645.1 Bacteroidales bacterium | reverse complement strand
ACTATTCTTGGGTGTGGAGATATCCATTTTACCATTTAGGGTTGCAACAGCGCTGAAGTCTTTATCAACCTTGACTACAATACTCGATGTGTTGTCAATGTCAACAGTTGCAATGAAAACAGGAACTTCAATTGTATTTTTTGGTTTGATCACAAAATTGAAAGCCAAAGGTTTTTTAACATCATTGCTTTCGTGTGTCAGAGTACATTTATAATCCAGTTGTGACTGGACGTTCTTGTTTGTAATCGGCAATAATACTTTCCCTCTGAGGCCTCCGTCAGTGTATGTATTGTTGACAAACCTGAGGCCGATTGAATCTAATGAATATGCCCAACCATCAAGGTTCCCGTCATCTATTTTTAAAATATTGTCTCCATGTACTTCACCGGTCAATCCCATCTTGTCGATCATCATGTTTTCGACCTTAACTGTTATCGGTGTATTTGTTTTAGAATTTTTGAAAACTGCAGGTAAGGTAATATCCAGCTCGGGCATAAGAAAGCCATACCATGTATTGTTCAAAAAGTTATCTTTTTTAAGTTGCTGACTCTCAATTGCTTTAGTCGGCATGCCGACGGGATTCCTGATGTCAGAGTGATCGTATGTGGCGACACCTTTCAGCTTAAAACTAAAATCCTGATCGTCTGCAAGATAGAAGGGATCTATATTCATGGTCGCCATCCAGTCATTCCAGTTCACAACATCTGCTATTAAAGTAGCTGTTACAGCTCCTTTATTTGCCTGATTTACTATCAGTTTTTGTGAAAATTCATAATCTGCCCGTACGCGAAGCTTCCTGAAACCATCTTTTGTAAAAGAGACGTAAGTTCCGGAGTCATTTTTTGCAATAGCCTTTAGCGTAAGGTTCAGTGGGTTAATTTTTATATCATTAGTTAGGAACAGGAACAAATCGCCGCAGAAGCTGTTTGCATCTTTAAAACAGATGTTTTTTGCACCCAGTGAAATGATCGTGTTATCATCAGGAATTGTATAAGCCATGCAGGCTGAAAATCCGGCCTGTTCGGGTGTGAAGATAAAATCAACCAGTGAAATAATTAATTTCTTGCCGCCAATTTCTTTATCTAATCCCAATGGCATATCAAAATCAGCACTTATATTCTTGATATTTGAAAGTAGTTGTTTGGAATTTGTGGAGTAATATTTCTCAAGGTTAGTGACATCACTTAATGTAAAAGGATTCACTCCGGAATTTGGATTATCAACATTTGGTAAAAAACCAATGTCATTAGCCCGTTTTGCTTTTACAATACCGGTTAACATAACGTTAGTTCCATTTAATCTAGCAACAGTTACATCTGAAAACAACACACGTATATTTGCAAGGCTGTTATTCAGGAATGGAATTGGAATTTTTCCTTCACCTGAAGCCTTCCCATTTGCAATAGTCACACTTACAATAGTCATTTCGAATTTACCAACCTTTACTTTAGAATATTGCTTTAGGTCAGAGTTATCAACAGTACCAGATGGAGCAGGTTTAATTTTACATGAGCAATTCAGATCGCCTGTAAGTTGCGAAAGATCGATATTGGGATTTGGAGGAGGATTTGGAACAGGATTTGGAACAGGATTTGGAAGAGGATTATTCTTCGGGTTGTTGGGTGGGTTATTGTTACTCAAAGGAGGAACCGGAGTACTTTTTATTTGTGGCAGTCTGTATGTAAAATAGCCTACCTCACTACGGCCACCATTCCGGAATATTGCAGCATTGCTCGGATCACTCGCAGTTACAATATAAGCATATTTGAATCTGGGAGTAAGCGGTGGGTCCCCCGGGCCATACAGTAAAACATTGCTTGTGACCTTCTTTTCAAAAAAAGCAGGATCCGTAGCTGATTGCATCGCATCATTAGGATCCCTCAGAGTATCCTGAATTTCCACCATTTTAAAATCATACTGAATCCCAGGCTTAACACCGGCTGGAATAGACCAGTTGAACAAAATATTCTGAGGCACTCTTACAGACATATCAGATCCGCTGACAGGATTGATTATGACAGGGGGCTCAATATTGTTTACAGCAAACAGATTGCTGCATTTTTCAATAGAGAGGGGTTGTCCTGCAAGTAATTGTGCTGCCGGGTCAGCTACTGATGCCACCGGAGTAATACATAATTCATATGATCCCTCTGGCAGCCCGTTCCCGTTTACCAGGTCACTATTAGATATCCCCTTGAAAGTAACTCCCTCCAGATTAAACAGGTTAGATATTGATGTGGCATTAAGAACTGTTGTCGGTTGGTTGCTGGTAAGTGTTATTTCGGGAAGTAAATTAAGGTTGGCCGTATTAGTGGAAATCTGGAT
>JANYIW010000319.1 GCA_025358645.1 Bacteroidales bacterium | reverse complement strand
ATAGGTAGAGACAGTGTTCAAAATAAAAGAGTTTCTCTTCTTGTACAATCAGAGATTCGGAATATGTCGATAGAATGCGATAGGGTAGACGGAATAAATCTATCACAGGGAATAAGTAATTTACCTCTCTCGTCATTTATTAAAGAAGCATCGATTGATGCTATAGAAAATGGGATTAACTATTATACCCGCTATGATGGTGTTCAGGAACTTCGGGAAGCAATAGCGAAAAAGGCTATATTATATAACAATATTCAATGTGACCCTAATAAAAATATTATTGTATCAGCCGGTGCTACAGGTGCTTTTTATTGCGCTTGTCTCGCCCTTCTTAATCCAGGTGACGAGGTTATAATTTTTGAGCCATATTATGGTTATCATATAAATACGCTTTACGCAGCAGAGGCAGTTCCAGTTTATATACAGATGTCGCTCCCCAACTGGTCATTTAATATTGAAGATCTTGAAGCGGTTATTACTCCGAGGACAAAGGCAATAATGATCAATACTCCATCAAATCCATCCGGTAAGGTTTATTCAATGAAAGAACTTGAAGTGCTGGCTGATTTTTGTGTAAAGCATGATCTGTTTGTTTTTACTGACGAGATTTATGAGTATTTCCTGTATGATAATAATAAACACATAAGTCCGGGTTCATTGGAGAAACTTAAAAACCAAACAATTACCATTTCAGGTTATTCAAAGACATTTAGCATAACAGGTTGGCGTGTAGGTTACTGTATTGTACCTGAAGAGTTGCACGAGACGATTGGATATATAAATGATTTGATTTATGTTTGTGCTCCTTCTCCATTACAATTCGGAGTCGCAAAAGGGATAACAGAGCTTTCGGAAGATTTCTATCTTTCTATACAGGAAAGATTTGCGAAAAAGAGAAATAAATTATGTTCTGTTTTGAAGGAAATAGGAATAACGCCTTACGTGCCCGGTGGGGCATACTATATACTTGCCGACGTCAGCAAAGTCCCGGGCACTTCAAGTAAGGAAAAAGCGATGTATATTTTAAATGATTGTAAAGTAGCATCAGTTCCGGGTATGGCTTTTTACCATGATGAAGGTGGCAACAACCTTGTGCGTTTCTGTTTTGCAAAAGAGGAAGATGAACTGGACCTGGCGTGCGAAAAACTATTAAAGCTAAAATTCTAATTTTAAATTAATATTGATGAGGAAAAAAATAAGTTTTGCCGGACCATCTATTACTCAAAAAGAGGTAGATTATGTAACTGATGGACTTAAGAACGGGTTCTATGAAACCTTTGATCAACATGTCAAAAAATTAGAAAAAACCATTTCAGAGTATCTTGGTAGGAAACATGCGATTGCGACTCATACCGGAACACTTGCCCTTCATTTATCAAATATGTCACTGGGTCTTAAAAAAGGAGACGAAGTAATATGTACAGATTTTAGCTGGGTTGCGACAGCTTACTCAATACTCTATACGGGAGCCACACCTGTGTTTGTTGATATAGAACCTGATACTTGGTGTATCGACCCTGAAAAAATCAGGAAAGCAATAACTAAGCGGACTAAAGCAATAATGCTTGTCCATTCCTTTGGAATTCCTGCTGAAATGGATGCTATAATGAGTATTGCCAAAGAATTTAATCTCATGGTAGTTGAAGATGCCTGTCCGGCATTAGGTGCAATATATAAAGGAAAAAAAGTCGGATCATTCGGAAGTTTCGGATGTTTTAGTTTTCATGGGGCTAAAATTGCTGCAACAGGAGAAGGTGGGATGCTAACCACGGATGATGATGAGCTATTTAAAAAAGCGACTCTTTTTGCAGCTATGGGAAGAACTGACAGGAAAGCTGTCTTCTGGTCAGATGCTGTCGGAGTGCAATATACAATGGCAAATTTGATAGCTTCACTGGCATTGGCTCAGGTTGAGCGAATTGAAGAATTAGTAGCATTTAAGAGGCAGACATTTAAAATGTATTCCGACAGACTGGAAAATGTGAAGGGAATTAAGCTTATTAGAGAACCCGAGGGCACACGTGCTAATTATTGCTATCCTTCAATATTCCTGGAAAAGAGTATTACAGCAGATCGTGATAG
>JANYIW010000278.1 GCA_025358645.1 Bacteroidales bacterium | reverse complement strand
ATTGCTTTCCAATATCCTTTTCCGCCGAACGTCATGGTCCCAAGGCACAACTCTGAAAGCAAAACTCCAGTCTTACCCAGTTGTTTAAATTTCATCTAAGAAGCTTTAAATTAATAATAATAAGTTTATGGAATGATTACTGAACTATAACCTTTGCCAACATTCCGGAATGGTAAGTGCAATGATAATTAAATGTACCAGTTGTCGTAAACTGATGGCTATATGTTGCATTGGTTGCCAGATTTCCGCTATCGAATGATGTAATATCACTGGTTACAGTATGTGCAGCAGCATCCTTATTTGTCCAGGTAACAGTGGAATTCACTGATATGGTAATCGTTGATGGCGAAAATGCAAAACTCTGAATAAGAACCTCATTAGTTCCAGTGTTTGTATTTTTATTGTCTGACTTTGAACAACCTGCAGAAATGTTTAGAATAATAAACATTATTGCAATCATTTTCAGAATTCCTTTTGAGTTTTCAATTTTTGTTTTCATTTGTCATCTTTTTTAAAATTGTTATGTTAAATAAACGATTCAAATTGTTTAAAATAGTTATTATTATATTATTTAACTTTTAACATCAGTTTAAGTGTTTTTGTTCAATCATATAATTTCCCGGAAAGTTCTAAGGTAAAAATTCTTGAGTTATATTATTTTGTATTTTAAGAGATTAGAGCTTCAGGAAATAAAAAAAGGCCTTGAATTAATTTTAATAATTCAAGGCCTTTATGGGTTTAACTTCCGGGATTTTTATTCCCAATAATTATTATGGTTTTGTAACAACATTAGCGTTAAGAACAACTGCGGTCTGTGCAAGTGCTCTTCCATTCATGATTGCGCCTGTTTGAAAAGTAATACCTGTCATCGACAAAATGATACCTTCAAACTGAGAGGTGGTCCCTAAAGTTGCCTGACCGGCTACCTGCCAGAAAATATTCTTAGCCAGAGCGCCTCCACTAAGTGTGATTTTCACTGCAGAGCTCATGGTCAGGTCACCGGCAATCTGGAAGATCCATACATCGGTCGCATTGCCAGATATAGTAACATCGGATGTCAGTAAAACTGTGTTCGTCCATTTATAAAGTCCTGGAACAAGAGTTTTTCCACCAATATTTCCGGTACCTAATTCAGAGAAATCAGGGAAAGGACGCCCTGCCGCATCATTGTAGGCAGTAATCATATTGTTGACTGCCGTGGTCAGGTTAATAGGAGTCGGAGCTACCATGTCTGCTGCAAATATTTTTCCGGTTACCTGTGCGGAAGTCGCATATCCGGTTGAATTTGTAAGGGCAAATCCAGTGACATAAGAAGTTGCAGCCGGACTAAGGCCAAGATCTCCGGTAACCGCAGAAGTCGCACTATTAGTTATTGCCGTTTTTGCTAAAATAACATAATTACCTGAAGTTCCAAGATCCACTACGGCCAGAACTGAATTGTTTCCACCTGTAGTAAAATTCCATACGGTATTGGCTGCCAGTGAGTTTCCGGTTACACTTTTTGCTCCTGTGGTCATTGTGGCAGTATAAGAAGTTCCTGCTGCCAGGGTATTTGTAGGAGTAAATGTTGCTGTTTTTCCGGTGTAGGTCACAGTACCATTAATTGCCGTTGTACCTTGTTTTAAGGTAAATGTTGAGCTATTAATTGTTAAGGGATCCATTGCCTCGCTGAAGGTAAAGTCAATAGCCTTGTTACGTGATACGCCAGTTACATTGTTAAGCGGGTCAGTTGTTGCCATTGTAGGAATTGATCCGGTTTTATCATCCTTCTTGCATGCAGAGAAGGATACAATCAATAGCAAAGCTAAGATTGATAATACATTTTTAATTTTCATTGGATTTTATTTAAGACTTATGAAAATATTTTCACATAGCAAAGGTGAGGACTTCTGACCCTTTAAATGTTATATAACTATTTTATAAAGTTGCATAATTCACACAATAGAAATTGTCTTAACAGGCATATATCGGGTAGGAAAACCTTTAGGCTGAGTATACAGATTGAAATTTATCCAATCCAACAGCTTCTTCAAATGCACTGACAAATTTCGTAAAAAAGGTTGTATAATCCACCTGATCAAAATAATCATAAGTCTCATTAGGAGTGGTAGGAATATCTTCAAATCCGGAAGCTTTAATGGATTTTCCCATTTTTGACCTGGTAAAATCAACCCTCTCACCGTCAATCCGGTTATAAAAATGCCAGTTATTTTTCTTATGTGTCTTTAAGATTTCACCGCCAAAAACGTCGTGAATCATTAATGAGATTAAACTATCCTGACCAACTGCCTGATTACCAGACATTAACCTCCGGTTGGAATCTGGTGTCAGGCAACGCTTAAGCGCCTTGAACACTATTATCTTATTGAACATTTTCTTTTGAATTTGGGATTAAAAGTTTCTTTTCTGCAATTAAATCTTTCCTTAAAATCGTAATAGTTATATACTAAAAATAATAGTATAAAATTAAAACAAAGGAATTAAAGAAGTGTTGCATAACTTTTGCAAAAGGTTGCATGATTTACAGATTTTGCATATAACTAAATCTGATATAACGGTTGCTCATTATCAAAACTAAACCATGTAAATCAGGTTACCTGATATTATTAAAATCATTCAGGTTGAACCCATCCGGATTAGCATTGGTGATCTTCCGGAAATTATAATAATACAGGTTACCATCAACATCAAATAACATTTCAAAACACCTGCCTGCTCCGGCATCCAGAGGAGGGCCAACGTGAAAATGGAATACTTTATTCGCTGGACTTGCTTCAAGCTCCTTCTGTATATCTTCAGTAGTAAGCAGTCTGACCGTATTTTGGCATACTGCTTTAATTTTTTGAGGAGAATCAGCATTTGAAGCCATTTTCTCTATGTTTAGTAACAAAACCTTGTCTTTCAACCCGTTTTTGTTGTAATATCTCAATCCATTTAAGGATATAAGTAAACGATCTTTCTCAAGATTTTTCAAGTGGATCTGCATGAATTTAATAACAACAGGAATGACATATTCATAGTCAGTCTCGTTATCGCCTGAATATGAAAGAGGTACACTACAAAACTCAGGCATCCTGGTTAAATTACCTGAGGCATCACCCAAAACCAGACTCATATAATTGTAACTAACGCCACCAGGGTCCTTATCGTAAGCTCCATCCATAAGGACTAAAAAAGAATACTTTGTGCTGGTCTTTCGTTTATTAAACTCTGCCTGGTCAATAAACTCATACTCAGTAGATTTCCAGTATTTCTGGACTGCATTTTTTAAAGGTGTATTATAAAAACTCACACCGCCATCCATCACAATGCATGTTTTAGTGTTTTTAAACATCCCAACCTGCTGTTTCGTTGCCAATGGTGGATTAGCTGCACTATAAAGACTATATAGCCCAAAAGAAAAAACGAAAATGCACTTATTGAATATTTTAGTCATGGTAAATCCGGATTTTAGGTAAATAAATAGTTTTTCAATATGACATTTTGTAAGTATTAACATGCAAAGTTAAGATTTATTGTTTGGAAATCTGAATGACTGAATAGCTATGCATCAAAGACAAAAAGGCAATGAGACAATCAGACATCATTAGAAAAAACTCTCAGTCTTTAGCAATAACAACTTCTTTAAGAGTTGTTTTGTCAGATCCGAAAATGATTTCATATAATTCAACAGTATTTGAAGATGCTTTTACAGCCTGTAGACTTTTTAGCGCACTAAGACCTGTTAATGTATCAGTACCTTTTACTATCAAAGCTGCAAGGGCATCGACAGACTCACCAACTTTTGAAATGGAAGAATAACCGAAACTGCTGATTGATCCATTAGTGAATTGCAAATTATATCTTCTGGAACCCAAACCGTCACGAATAACAATATACTGAGGATTAGCAAGATCAGGCAGGTAGATAACTGTAGCTTTCAGAATCCTGTTAGATTCAGAATCTCTTTCAACATGTAAAAATGGTTTCACTGTATAATATTTCAATCCTGTTTTTTCAGTCAGCGCTTTGTTTGAATAGATTTGTACAGGGGCACATCCGGTAAATACAATTATAAACAAGCTAACAAATGCAGTTAAAATAGTGGTTTTCATAATAATAATTTTAAAGTTTGCAGAATCCTCAATAAAATTAAAAAATTATTTTAACACATGCAAGAACAAATTCAAACAATGTTGGTGTAATAGATCTGACAATATATGGCATGTCTCTTCTCTGGCAACATAATATTAAATAAATTGTTACTTTGTAATATAAAAGTTAAGACATGAAAAATAAGATATACTCACTTCAGCAACGTAAGGTTGTAGTAGTTGGGGCCGGATCTGTTGGAGCAACTTATTGTTATGCCCTTGCCCAAAGCGGACTTGCTGATGAAATTGTATTGACAGACAAGAATGATGATCTCATGAAAGGACAAGTAATGGATCTTGTACACGGGCAGCCCTTTTTTCCAACAGTAATTATCCGTTCAGGAACAATAGATGATTGCACTGATGCTCATCTGGTAGTTATTACAGCAGGTGCTACTCAGAAACCAGGTGAGACCAGACTTCAACTAATCAAAAAAAATGCTGAAATAACTGGCAGCATTGCAGAAGGCATATCTAAATCGGGGTGCAAAGGAATAATGCTTATTGTCAGCAATCCGGTTGATGTACTTACATATATTGCTCTTAAAAGATCAGGATGGGAAAAAGGCAGAGTAATAGGATCAGGGACTGTTCTTGATAGTTCCAGATTCAGACATCTTCTGAGTAAATACTGTGGCGTTGACGTGCATAATGTTCATGCCTATATTCTTGGTGAACATGGAGATAGCGAGTTCGCCGCATGGTCAATGACAAATGTTGCAGGTATCAATATCGATGAATACTGTCCAGTATGCGGCAAATGCTCTGACTGGAAACATCAACGTAAGATAATTGAGCAGCAGGTTCGTGACTCGGCATATCATATAATAAACTATAAAGGGTCAACTCAGTTTGCAGTAGGCCTTGCACTTGTAAGGATAACCGGAGCAGTACTGCGTAGTCAGAATAGTATATTGACTGTCTCAACCCTGGTAGAATCGAATTTTGGAATTAAAGATGTATGTCTGAGTGTACCATGCGTTGTATCAGATACAGGAGTGACCAGAATCATTGAAAGTCCACTTTCTTCGCAAGAGCTTGCCTCCCTTTCACATTCTGCAATGATACTCAGGAAAGCAATCGATTCGCTCTGAAAATCATATTTAAAAAAATGAAATCTTAATTTAATGACTGGCACAAAATTCAGTAAATCATTTATAAAGATATGAAACATTACCATTTTTCTTTACAGGATACCCCATTGCATTATACTCATATAAAGTTTCGGTAATCTGCACTTTATCAGCTCCCTGTCCGGCAGATAAATGAATTGTATAAGCCTCTTTAATAATATTATTCTGGTTGGAATTAATTCCGGGTATCAATAATCTGCTGGTAGATTTATAAGGATTTGATTCATTATCAAAAGTATATTGTGTACTTGTGATCAGCTCAGCAACTCCTGATAATGGCAGATTATATAGCATCTCTTTGATAAGATTCCCTTTTGCATCGTATGAATACTCAATATAACCAGTTGCCGTCTTATCCCAATATATCGTTTGTCTGCTTATTCTGTTATTATTATAGGTGAATTCTGAGTATTCAGAACTTGCTGATAATGGTCTGGAAAATGTAGTTTTAGTTAATTTTGAATTCCCATCATATTCATATGTTATAAGACCGCCTTTCTTCCCGCTTTCCAGCGTAACCAATACATTACTGTTTATAGCAGTTTGAGAAACCTGTAGATCGCTACTCAAAATATCATCATTGCCATAAAATAGAGTAGTTGCTAACTGTCCTTTACTATTATAATGGTGTGCAATGAAATGGAATTTGCTTTTTTCCTGGGTTATACGACTTGAATCATTATATATATATTCATACACAGACTGATTGTCCATTATAACCTTACTGAGCAATGCAACATAAGAATTCCCTGAAGTGCCTGAATTGCTTACATTTGACAGTTCTTCTTTCTTACATGAAAAAAATATCCCGGTAAAGATCAGACAGAAAATAATTATTTTAAATTTCATAAGCATATTTTTTAATTCATTTATACATATATATTTACACTGTATTCCTTATTTCTATAAAATTGAACAATTAAAACTCCCTTCAAAACGCACAAGGTTCTTTTCAATTTGTGTTCGTAGTTCAAAACGATCAATTGAAAATTATATTGTTCAAAAAAAATAAAAAAAATATTTTAGTGTAATAAAAAAACATATCTAACGTTTAATAAACTGTGTTAGTCAAAGATTTTTAATTATTCGTCAAAAAATATGTAATTATGAAAAATACACTAATCATACTCTTTTTTTTGCTAAGTACTACTATTGGAGCCACGACTTATTACGTTGACCCTTCAGGTAGCAATTCCAACAACGGATCAAGTGGTTCTCCCTGGAAAACACTTTCTTATGCAAGTACTAAAGCGACCATTGCCGGAGATATAATTCATTTAAATGCCGGTACTTATAATGAAACAAGTCAGATATTTCTTGGTACCGGAGTAAGCATTGAAGGAGTCGGAGCAAATTCTATTATTCGTTCACAGGTTACCTCAAGTTTTTTATTAATGCTTCATTCCGGATCAGAAAATACCAATGGTAATCAGCATATAACAGGTGTGACCTTTGATGGAGGAGCAACTACAGCTTATGGAGGAGTTTCAATATTTAACAGAGGGAATGTAATTGTTTCTGGCTGCGAGTTTAAAGACTTTTTAGAAACAGGCATACAGTTTAATGACGGGTCCGGTAGTAACGCTCCTGTTACTATGGCCGTGGGTAATCAGTTTTATAATAATAGGGTGACGAACTGTTCACGCACAACAGGGTCAGGCGA
>JANYIW010000272.1 GCA_025358645.1 Bacteroidales bacterium | reverse complement strand
CTCTTTTCCGTCAGCCTTTCCTGCCAGTTCTTTTGTGGCAACTCCCATAACTTTACCCATATCGGCAGGCGATTTCGCATCTAACGAGCTTTTCGACCTGGAAGATAAAATTATCCTGTATGATTTGACCAACAACCTTTTATAAGAAAAAATCCGTTGTCCCCCCTACCGAAATTTTTAAAAATGACAGCCCTTAAAATCAGCTCTTTACAAACCTAAAGCTGCAATGTGGGTTAAACAGCATAAACAGATCGGTCAAAATTTTTGGTGACAATTTGTTGCCAATAGCTACTGCTATGACTTTAGCGAATTAGTAATTGAAGACGACCTCGAAAAAACGTTTACGATGAATCACTGCAACGAACAGATTCAATAATCTTACATCAAAAGAATGGCTACCTTTTGCAGAATGGGAGGGTTGCAACCAGTACTTTCATTAAACCTATACAACTCATCCTCAGGATTATTGAGGTTTTGGGAAGTTCCAAAAAAAACAAGAGGTCAAAGTTGACCTCTTGTGCCGTTTAGTACCCGGAGGGGGACTTGAACCCCCACAACCTAAAGGTCACAGGATTTTAAGTCCTGCGTGTCTACCATTCCACCATCCGGGCAAAAATTGTCTTGCAGGTCTTGCAAGTCGTGTAGAAAGAAACGGCGGGCAAATTTAAGACAAATTATTATTAATTGAAACAGCCTAACTCAAAAAGGCTGCCCCTTAGGCAGCCTTTTCAGATTAAACTGAAATATTATTTTACCAGAACCGGTTTCCCCAATCCAACTTTCTCAAGATCATAAAGTTGAGTTTTAGCATCTCCTACGACAACATAGTACATTTTTGAAGGATCTATATACTTTTTTGCCAGTTCCAGCTCTTTTTTAATAGTAAGACCTTTTATAAAATTCTCTTCCTGCTTAATAAAATCGTCAGGAAGATTGAATGATGTCATCGTATTAAGCATGGAAAGAAGGTTTTCCAGAGTTTCAAACCTGAGAGCATTGTTCTTCAAAAGTGAGGATTTTGTAAAGTCAATATACTCCTGAGGAATATTTTTCCGATATTTCTCCATCTCTGTTTTGAAAATTGTAACAGACTCAAGAGTCGAATTTGTACGAACCCTTGATGATGCTATAAATGATCCATAGTTTTTGGCGCCGCTGAAATTTGACCTGGCTCCATAAGTAAATCCTTTTTCTTCCCTTAGAATCAGGTTAAATATACCATTGAATGATCCTCCCAGTTTATAATTAGCTACAGTTGCCGGATAAAAATCAGCATCCGTTCTTGGAACTGATGGCGCCCCAATTGCAATAACGGATTGTTTTGCTCCCGGGACATCAACAAAATATATCTGTGATTTGTCGGGTGGTCCGGGAACTCTAATCGCCGGTATAACAACATCCTTCGGCTTCCATTTCAGATTAAGACCCGTAAGAGCTGCCTTTACTTTTGTCTGATCGACATCTCCTACAATAAGGAACTTGGAGATTGACGGTGAGAAATATTTATTATAATATTCTTTGAGATCCTCAATTGTAATTGCTGTAACAGAAGCCTCAGTCCCTGTCGCATCTATTGCCAGGATATTATCCCCGAACATTAGCTTGTTAAGTGTACTGGAGGCCAGATAATCAGGACTGGCAGCATTTCGCTTAAGATTATTTATTATACGGCTTTTTGCCAGTGCAAACGCTTCAGCATCCCATCTTGGCTCAAGCAGGATCTCCTGCGTTAGGGCAAGTGTCTTCTCAAAGTTTTTTGTCATTGAACTTACTTCTACAGAAATATCTTCGTTGTCTGAAGTTACTCTTATTGAAGCTCCAAGCAGACCAATTGCATCTTCAAGCTGCTCAGGTGTTTTGTTTTTGGTTCCTTCATTCATCATTACGGATACCAGGTTGGCAACACCGGCTTTTTCAATCTTATCAAGTATATGACCGCCATCAATAACTATTGAATATTGTACCAAAGGCAGTTCATTTTGTGCTATTCCCCATAACTTCATTCCATTGGTAAGTGATGCCTTCCATGGTGTAGGGATTGTTACTTCAGGATCGGGCCCAATTACAGGCATTAATGACCTGTCGAATTTTGCGTATGTTTTAACAATTGGCTCCTCTGTTGTTGCATCAGCTTTGACCTCAGCGGCTTTTGTTACATCTTCCTCAATAATACCTGAATTTTTAGATCCTGCAACAATCTGATTTTTTTGGCCCTTTGGTACAAAACTTGTTTCAACATAATTCTTCCCCTTAATATATTTATTGAAGACAGCCTTTACATCAGCTATTGTAACAGCCTGAATAGCTGCAAGATCCTTTTTAAAGTATTTCGGATCTCCTGTATTCATGGTATATTCGGCAAACTGAAATGCCTTACCCTCTACACTTGCGAAGGTATTATAGAAGCGGGTTTCATAGCCGGCTTTAATTCTTGTGAGATCTTCTTCTGTAAAACCATCCTTTTCAAATTTCTCAAAACCTTCAAATATCGCTTTCTCAACATCAGTAAGATTAACTTCGGGATTCGCAGTAACAGATATTGTGAAACTACCAGCCAGCTCCTGTGAGCCATTTCTTGTCATAATTCTGGATGTAAGCTTTTTCTCTTTTACCAATACCACATAAAGTGGAGATTTCTTGGTTCCGGCCAATAAGTCCCCAAGGAAATTGAGAGCATAAGAATCTTTTGAGTATCGCTCAACAGTTGGAAATACCATTGTCAGTTGTGGAGCTTTTGCAAAATTATCTTCATGATAAAGCCTTACTACGGACCCAAGTACCACAGGCATTGGACTTCTCTTTTCAATATTTGCGCTGGAGGGTATCTCACCGAAATATTTAAAAACCAAAGCCTTAACAGCTTCCTTATTTATATCTCCTGAAATGACCAGGGTGGCATTGTTAGGGGCATAGAATTTTTTATGAAAAGCTCTTACATCTTCAACTGTGGCGCCTGTAAGGTCCGCCATTTCTCCTATTACAGACCAGCTGTATGGATGGCCTTTAGGAAAAAGATTTTTCGAGATCAGACCCTGATTGAAGCCATAAGCTGCGTTATCTACGCTCTCGCGTTTTTCATTCTGAACTACGTTCTGCTGATTTATCAGGGCGCTCTTTGTAACAGTATTGGTAAGGTAACCCATTCGGTCCGATTCCATCCACATCGCCATTTCAAGTGCATTTTTCGGGACGATCTCATAATAGTTGGTCCTGTCCTGATTTGTGCTGCCATTTAATGTTCCGCCTGATCCCTGAATGTTTTTGAAAAACTGGTCTTCTCCAACATTCTCAGACTTCTGAAACATCATGTGTTCAAAAAGGTGTGCAAAACCTGTTTTCCCGGGGACTTCACGACTGGATCCCACGTGATAATAGACTGCAAGTGCGGCTATGGGGTCCGATTTATCAACATTAAGCACAACAGTTAAACCGTTTGCCAATGTGTATTTTTCAAATGGAATTGATAAACTTGTCACTTTGTTCTGAGGTTTAAATGAGAATAGGCCAATTGTCATAAACATAATGACCAATGCTAAAGGTTGTTTCATGGTTAATTGATTAAGGGTAAGTTCAAAAAAATAAAGCAAAGTTGTGTAAGGTAAAATAATTTAC
>JANYIW010000221.1 GCA_025358645.1 Bacteroidales bacterium | reverse complement strand
CAACTCACCTTATTTGCTTTAATTTATGTTACCACATCCCGGGCTGGCTCGAATTAACAAGATTTTGCTCTTCGTAATATTAATAAGCATTGTCTTATACTTCGGAAGAGAATTTTTCAAGCTGATCTGCTTTGCCGGATTATTGTCAATGCTAATGACACCCGTTTCTAACAAACTGGAGAATCACCGGGTCTCAAGAGTCTTTTCGTCTTTAATATCAGTACTTACCATAGTCGCCGTATTTTCAGGGGTGATAATGCTTCTTTCTGTACAGATCGACGATATTGGAAAGGAACTGCCGCTAATATTATTAAGGTACGAAGAAATAAAAGTGGATGTACAAACGTGGATTAACGACAGTCTGGGCGCAAGTTCACAACATCTAAGGGTTCATGCTTCAGATGCTTTTGGTAATGCAGGAATATTTCTTACCGAAATGGTGAAAAACACTATTGCCTTTATCGGAAGCTTATTTCTGGTGCTGGTATTTATTTTTCTCTTTTTAATGCAAAGAAATAAATATGAAAATTTTGTGGTAATGCTCTATAAGGAAGAGAAAAGGAATGAAGCAAAAGATATGATAGACAAAATCAGCAATGTAGCCCAGCATTACCTGGCAGGAAGACTCGTTGCCGGCTTAATTATGGGCATCCTGTTTCTTATAGGGTTTCTGATTATTGGCCTGAAAAATGCCGTCATACTCTCAATAATTGTTGCAATTATGACAATTATACCCTATGTAGGAGCTTTAATTGGAGGATTGGTACCTTTTTTTATTTCAATTATTGATGGATCCTTTAACCAATCGGTCTGGGTTATTATTATAATATTGGTGGTTAATGTTATTGATCATTATTTTATTGAACCTTATCTGGTCGGAGGCAGTGTAAACATCAGTCCGTTCTTTACCATTTTTGTCCTGATCCTGGGTGGTTTAGTCTGGGGTATATCCGGTATTATATTATTTCTTCCTCTATCGGGAATTCTTAAAATAGTTTTTGAGAAAGTCGAAGGGTTACAGCCTTATGGTTCTCTTATCGGAGACCATAGCGACTATTCAAAACCCGGCAATATATGGTCGAAATTAAAAGGTATGTTCTCACGAAGAAAAAAAGAAGAATAATTGAATAATTGAGAGGAAAAGCCATCCTTAATCCGCCTTCAAATGTGATTTCTTTAATTGCTGTTTTTCTTTCAATTCTTTTTGTTGTAGATAGGCTTTAGCTTCAGCCGGTGTTCCTAAGAGTACTGCGATCCATTTTGTTTTTTCATTCTGTTCCAGAATGATTTTTATGGTCATAGTGAAAGGAACTGACAGGAACATCCCCGCTATTCCCAATACAAATCCCCAGAACAGAAGAGAAAGGAATACAACCAATGGTGACAGGCCTAAACCTTTTCCCATTACTTTGGGTTCAATAAAGTTTCCAAGAACATTGTGGATAAGTAAAGACGAACCCAGAGTCCAGAGTGCCCCACTTAATCCGAGTTGTACCAAGGCAAAAAGAACGGTTGGAATTGTAGCGATGATGGATCCGATATTCGGAATATAATTCGCCAGGCCAGCAATCAATGCCCAGAGGAGAGGATAGTCAACCCCTATGATCAATAATGATAAATAGACTAGAAATCCTGTTGATAAACATAATAAGGTTTTTATCCCAAGATAGTGACGGATATTTTGTAAAATGACAGGATGATAAGAAGCGGATTTATCCGATTCTTTTCTTATTGCTTTAGCTTTAATTGAAAAACTCCCGAATTCCAATAGTATAAATATAATGATAAGGAAGATCACGAATGTATTCCCCATCATATTAACAAGTGTATTCAAAGCGCCTGCAGTAAATTCCAGGATTTTCGCCGGTTGGACAAGATTAGATAACTGTTCCGGTGGAATATTAATACCATTCTCATTTAAACTCTGAATAAATGAGTCCCTGATCGTCGTAAGGGAAGATTCATATTTTGAAAGGTTGCCTGAAAAGGATGATAATGCTCCTCCGATCAGGAAAGCAAATGCGGAAAAAAGTACAACCATTCCCAATATTACGATGACAAGAGCTATCCATCTTGGTATTCTCTTTTTCTCAAGCCAGGAAATGGGTTGTACACAAATGATACTTATGAAAAGTGCGAGTAAAAAGGGAGTGATGATCGATTTAGCATAAATAACTCCTGCAAAAATGATTATTAATGCAGCTATATCTACAATGGGATAACCCTCAATTGATTTATTAATCTTGTCGTTCATTTCAGAATAGTTTTATGGAGCTTAACAGACTGGCCTCTGTTTGTTGTCTTAAAAACTCCGTGGTTTAACTTGAAATCATGCTTATCAAACAAGTGCATAAGCTCGTGATTTAGATAAGATTGACGGGGCATAAATTTTTTCTTAAAATTAGTAAAATTTCTCCTTTCAATTTACCCAAATGCAGACATTAATAATTCCACCAACTCAAATCCTCCTTTTTAGGAATACACTTCCTCAAAGAATCTTTATACAGTTTGCTGATTTCAGGAGAACCGGAAAAACCAGCTAAATGCAGGCAGGGCGTTGGCGATTCCTTATGATAGTGGTAATACTATAAGTCAATCTGTGTAATAATGGGTTGATTTTTGGCATGAATCACACATTTCTGTTTTTTAAAATCGATAAAATAGTATATTCGTCCTTTTCTCTAACAGCATAATTAACTATGGAGCCAACCAGAACTTTTGACCTTCTTA
Source organism: Bacteroidales bacterium (assembly GCA_025358645.1). Classification (GTDB taxonomy): domain Bacteria; phylum Bacteroidota; class Bacteroidia; order Bacteroidales; family VadinHA17; genus LD21. The sequence continues at coordinate 5,161 of JANYIW010000221.1, read as the reverse complement.
CCAGGATGCAAAATCAGTTTCCTGATAAAAAAGATGTAGTGGCAGGAAAGGAAGGTGGTGTGTGGAAACGGTATCCTGTACAAGAGTATATTGACTATTGTAACTGGGTTAGTTACGCCCTGCTTTCCATGGGTATAAAAAAAGGAGATAAGATCGCTATCATTTCAAATAACCGGCCTGAATGGAATTTTACCGATTTTGGAATAAGTCAGATTGGTGCTGTAAGCGTTCCTATTTATCCGACCATCAGCAGTGAGGAGTACACATATATCCTTGGCCATGCTGAGCCTAAACTAATATTTATTTCAGACAAAAACCTATATGAAAAAATAAAACCCATTGCTGATCAAATTCCGGGAATATCGGATATTTATACTTATGATAGAATTGCAGGAGCAAAGCACTTTACTGAGGTTATATTAATTGGGAAAGAAATGGCTTCCAATCTGGAGAGGGATTTGGTACAAGCTAAAGCAGAAGTTAAACCTTCCGATATGGCCACTATCATCTACACTTCCGGAACCACAGGTTTCCCTAAAGGAGTAATGCTTATGCATTCAAATCTGGTTTCCAATTTTATTGAATCAAGTGTTATTCATCCGTTGGGGTCTGAAGCGAAAGTACTATCCTTCCTTCCACTAAGCCATATTTATGAACGTACGTTAACTTATCATTTCCAATATAAGGGAGTGAGCATCTATTATGCTGAAAGCGTAGGGACACTCATGGATAATCTGAAAGAAATTAAGCCTGAAGTAATCGCCGTCGTTCCCCGTTTACTGGAACGAATATTTGACAAAATAATAAGCAGGGGGAAAGAGCTTAAGGGGCTTAAGAAAATAATATTCTTCTGGGCTGTAAATCTTGGACTTCGTTATGAATTAAATGGTGTAAACGGATGGTTCTATGAGATGAAGTTAATTCTCGCGAACAAACTCATTTTCAAAAAATGGAGAGAAGCCCTGGGAGGAAGAATAGAGATTATTTCTTCCGCAGGAGCTCCCTTGCAACCCAGACTAATGCGTATTTTCTGGGCTGCCAGGATTCGTGTATTGGAAGGATATGGCCTAACGGAAACCTCTCCGGTAGTCTCTATAAATAATCTTTGTTCAAAGGAAGTTATGTTTGAAACAGTTGGTCCCCTATTGAAAGATATACAGGTAATGATAGCAGAAGACGGGGAAATTCTTACAAAGGGTCCTAATCTGATGCTTGGTTATTATAAGGAGCCCAAACTTACTGTCGAAGCAATTGATAAGGATGGATGGTTCCATACCGGAGATATTGGAACATTTGTAAAGGGTAAATATTTGAAAATTACCGATCGAAAGAAAGAGATATTTAAGATATCAAGCGGGAAGTACATTGCTCCACAGGTACTCGAGAACAAACTTAAAGAGTCGATGTTTATTGATCAGGTCATGGTGATTGGTGAAAATCAGAAATTTGCTTCCGCTCTCATATCACCTGATTTTCAATTTCTCCGGAATTGGGCTTCCACTCACAATATTTCATACCGGGATAATGAAGAACTGATTAGTAACTCATTAGTTTTTGCCCGTTTTCAAAAAGAAGTAAGCGAAATGAACCTGAACCTGAGTGACCATGAAAAGATTAAACGATTCAGACTTGTTTCTGAGGAATGGACCTCCCCTTCAGGTGAATTATCTCCTACTCTTAAATTAAAAAGAAAAGTACTGTATGAAAAGTACAGTGATTTAATTACTGAGATTTTCAGTGTTGATAAAAGCTAAATGCTTAACAACTACTTCGCTGCTCTCAAAATGAACACAAAATGAATCAGGTTTCTGCATTATACTCCGTATTCTTCATTACAACTTCGCTTGTCTCTTTTTTTGTTGCTTTTCTTGCTTTTCAGAGAAAATCCGTAAATGGGGCCAAAGAACTTGCCTGGCTTATGGTTGCAACTGGTACCGGAGCATTCTGGATAATTTTCGAAACAGCAGCTACCGGTATGACAGAAAAAATTTTCTGGTCAAAACTTGAATATTCAGGAGGGCTGGCTACTCCTGTACTTTATCTGATTTTTGTTCTCCGGTTCACAGGCAAAGACAAATTATTATCCGCAAGGAATATCCTGTTGCTGTTCCTTATTCCGGTATTTACATTCGTACTTACACTAACGAATGAGGAGCATAATCTTATGTGGTCAGGGTTCTCCCCAATCTCAGCGAAAACAAATCTTATGGAATATTATCATGGGGTATGGTTCTGGATCGGGTATTTGGCTTATTCATATCTTTTGTTGTTTATTTCAGCGATCTATCTTATCGGTTTTATAATCCACCATTCGAAACCCTTCCGTTCTCAGGCATTGGTTGTTTTTACCGGAGGTTTATTCCCCTGGATTGTAAGCATTATTTACCTGACAAATAACAGTCCAGTTCCCGGCCTCGATTTAACACCTTTCAGTATTACTCTGAGCGGTAGTCTTGCAGCTTACGCAATTTTAAACTTCCGGTTCCTCGATCTGGTTCCTGTTGCCCGTGAGACGCTGGTTGAAATATTACCTGACGGGATACTTGTCCTGGACTCTCATAACCGGATTCAGGACATTAATGGAACCGCGTTATCATTCCTTGGCATCAGCAATAAAAGAATTATCGGATTCCCTGCCGGTTCTGTCGAAGCATCGAGTAAACTCTTATTGAACTCGGTAATTGATCAGAACCCTGTTGCCCAGATAGAAATTAGGGAGAGTAATGAAATTAAGACATATAGCATCATAAAGCAGGCAATCAAAAATCAGCAGGGCAGCCGGTTGGTTATCATACGCGACATCACTAAACTCAAGCAGACAGAAAAAGAGTTAATTATTGCCAAGGAACATGCTGAAGAAAGCGATCAGCTAAAGTCTGCTTTTCTTGCAAATATGAGCCACGAGATCAGGACACCTTTGAATGGCATACTGGGTTTTACAGAGCTGCTTAAAATGTCTGATGTAACACCTGAAGAGCAAAATGCTTACCTCGATATCATTAAAAAAGGCGGTGACCGGATGCTTAATATTATCAACGATATTATTGATATATCCAGAATAGAATCAGGACAAATGAAAATTTCTGTTTCTAAGACGAATTTAAATGATCAGATTGAATCGATTTCTTCTTTCTTTAAACCTGAGGCTGAGACTAAAGGAATCAGCCTTACTTATAAGATTACCTTATCTTCTGAAGACGCAACTATAAACAGCGATCCGGATAAGATTTATGCAATACTCTCCAACCTGGTTAAAAATGCAATTAAATTTACATCTTCAGGATCCATTGAGTTTGGTTATAAGAAAAAGGACAACTGGCTTGAGTTTTTTGTAAAAGATACTGGTTTAGGCATCCGTCCGGAACAAAGAAATTTCATTTTTGAGAGATTCAGGCAAGGTAGTGAATCGCTTACCAGAAATTATGAAGGAACCGGATTAGGCTTATCTATCTCCAGAGCTTATGCAGAGATGCTCGGTGGCAAAATATGGTTCGAAAGCGAATACGGGATAGGTTCTATATTCTATTTTGATCTCCCTTATGATTCTTTTACCGAATCAAAAGCAATCTTCATGGATGCTGCCCCATTAAAGTTGAAGGATCAAAAAATAAAAGATCTTGTAATTTTGATTGTTGAGGATGATAAGCCTTCAGAATTGTTACTTACCAGATTAGTCCAACCTTCCTGTAAAAAGATTTTAAAAGTAACAACTGGAACTGAAGCTATTGAAGTCTGCCGTAATAATCCTGACATTGATCTTGTCCTGATGGATATTAAATTGCCGGAGATGGATGGGTATGAAGCAACTCGCCAGATCCGTAAGTTTAATAAGAATCTTATTATCATTGCGCAAACAGCATTTGGACTAAAAGGTGAAAACGAAAAAGCATTAAATGCAGGGTGTACTGACTACATTTCAAAACCTATAAACATGAATATATTATTTGGGTTGCTGAAAAAGTATTTTGATAAATAGCTATAAGAACGCCAGTCCTGGAATGGTCAGAACACCGCTCACCGCCCGCACCTAATCATACTGGTTTTGTGATTAAAAAAGATTTTAATAATTTTACAGCACTAATTTTCATTAAAAATGGCAGTCAGGTTCAAAATAATCATGAAATGGGTTGGGCTTTTGTTGTGTCTGAGCTCTGTCCCGGTAAATGCACAATTCCTTAAGGATTCGACTGCCCTGAGCCTTGTTAAGCAAGACATTGATGACGTATATAATATGCAGTTTAATGATGCCAGGGAGATTTACGCTAAGATCGCCCAGTCGTATCCCGGACATCCGATTGTATTTCTTTTGAGAGGAATTATGACCTATTGGGAGAACTATCCTATGCTCCATACATCTCCTTCCCATGTTTCCTTTGAAGAAGATATGAAAGAATGCATCAGACTATCCGAAACAAAAGATAATCAGGGATTTGAGGCAGAATATTTGCTGGCTGATTTGTGTGCAAGAGCAATGCTTTTGACTTTTTATTCCGATAATGATCTTATTATGGAGGTGACACCTATGATGATAAGTACTTATAAACCTTTGAGGCGTGCTTTTGATTTTACCTCAGATTGCACTGACTTATACTATTTTACCGGGATTTACAAATATTACCGTGAGGCCTATCCCAGAGCATATCCTGTTTACAGATCCATGGCATTTCTGTTTCCGCACGGAGACATGGCGAAAGGATTAAAAGAACTGCAGACAGCCACCAGAAGCTCTGTTGTATTAAGAGCTGAATCATGTTATTTACTTGCATGGATCTATTTAAACTTTGAGAATAAGCTCCCGGAGAGTTTAAGTTACTGCAGAATTCTTATCGAGAAGTACCCTCAAAATGCACTTTATCTTGAAACTTATATAAGAAATCTGCTAATCATGAAGAAATATAATGAAGCTGAAGAACTATTGTCAGTTTCATTGAAAAAAGAAGAAAATAAATTTTTCCTGGCACAGCTTTTAATCTTAAAAGGGATCTTACAGGAAAAAAAATATCATGATAATAAACTGGCTCTGCAATATTATAATAAAGGAATCAGTGAAATTTCTTTATTTGGTACTTATGGCCATGAATTTGCGGCCTATGCATATTTTGGCCTGAGTCGAATTAGTGAAGAGAATGGCGAAAAGCATACCCGCAAAATATACAGGAGA
>JANYIW010000204.1 GCA_025358645.1 Bacteroidales bacterium | reverse complement strand
CGCCTTACAGACAAATAATATTGCATCTGTTCGTCAGGTTGCTGAATCAATCAGCGCCTATCAGACCAGGTTTTCACTATATGCACTTCCTTCGCGATCCAGGACCAATGCAGAACTATTATATTATAGATTTGGCATATTTGAACGGCTCTTCCCTTTCTATGCAACTATTGGTATGATAATGCTTATAGGGTTAATTACCATGGTAATAAGGGGTAAAAAGAAAACCTCCTTATTTGTGAAGGTTCTCGGCTGGCTATTATTTGCAGGATTCTTGTTTCATACGCTGGGCCTTGGTCTCAGATGGTACATCGCAAGCCATGCTCCAATGAGCAATGGATATGAATCAATGATTTTTATTTCCTGGGTCACCCTTTTGGCAGGATTTATGTTCAGCCGTAAATCGGCATTTGCTCTTTCGGCAACAGCAGTACTTGCATCAATGACTCTTATGGTAGCTCATCTCAGTTTTATGGACCCTGAAATCACCAACCTGGTACCGGTTCTTAAGTCATACTGGCTCACCTTGCATGTTTCGGTTATCACAGGAAGCTATGGTTTCCTGGGACTTGGCGCTATTCTTGGTCTTATTACATTGATACTGATTTCATTATCGAACGATAAAAACCGCGACAGGATCGCAAATACTATAGATGAACTCACTGTAATCAATTTTAAAACCCTTACTCTTGGGCTCTATTTTCTGACAATCGGGACTTTTCTGGGAGCTGTATGGGCAAACGAATCATGGGGGAGATACTGGGGCTGGGACCCGAAAGAAACATGGTCGCTTATTTCTATTATTATTTATAGCATAGTAATACATAGCCGGAGGATTCCCGGAATGAAAGATATCTTCACATTCAATCTTCTTTCACTTTTTGCCTTCTCGTCGGTGCTTATGACATACTTTGGTGTTAATTATTATTTATCGGGGCTTCACTCTTATGGAGCAGGTGATTCTGTTACTGTACCATCGTTTGTTTATATTATTGTCATCGTCTTAGCTGCACTTTCGTTCCTGGCATATTCAAAATATAAAAGTCATGATTATGCCCGGTAATCAAATATAGATAAATATTAAGAGATGTAGATATCTTTGTTTACAACCGTTTAGAAATTGTGATCTGGAAAAACTTCATATTTGAACAGTTATTAATTGACAAACTTCAATCTGGAGATCCTGATTCATTTTCTGATATTTTTTCAGCTTATTACAAAGACATGGTTTTCTTTGCCTACAGCTTTACGTACGAATTACCTGTTGCAGAAGATATAGTTCAGGATACTTTTGTCAAACTATGGGAGGATCATGAAAAACTAAATGTGACAGTTTCTTTGAGATCAATTCTATTAAAGGCTATTCAAAACAAGTGTATTGACTGGCACCGGCACAGAGAAATAATGAATACTCATAGTACTTATATTATTGACAATTCACCTCTTTATGAATACGATACCGACAATTATATTCTCAGATCTGAATTGGAAGGAAGGATTGAAAAGGCAATAGCCAACCTGCCTGAAAAGTTTAAGGAAGCCTTTGAAATGAACAGGTTTGAAAGGCTTAAATACCAGGAGATTGCAACCAAACTGAATGTTTCAATCAGAACGGTTGAAGTACGAATCACAGCGATTCAGCTCAAAAAGAATATTGTTGAAAATTAAACAGTTACAATAGGTTGTAAAAAACATTTTTCCGGCTAATTTTGTACGGTGGGAGATAAAAATGGGGCTGAGCCCCAACTTACTGGTTCTCAGTATAATGTTCTCTCATTTCGTTCTTTTTTTTGCCATAAGGGGTTAAGAGAAACTTATGGCGTTTTTCATTGATGCAAATATACATACTATTTATTTGATATACAATTATTTAGTGTGTATTTTGCATCTTTTTTACATGTTTTTATATTGAGAGAACCATGTAAAAACACTACCGCGGCGGAAAAAGGGAAAATCGTCTTATCCCGTATTAAAAATGTCATTGAGACACAATTCCCCGATCTGTTTCAAAGCTTTAACCACTTGTCTGACAGACGAAAACGTAAAGAGTATTTAATAACTGAGATCGTTACTGGCGCACTGTTCATGTACATTTTCAAAGAGACATCACGCAATGCTTACAACAACGATCGTCGTGATGCCTGTTTCCGAAAAAACTTCTTCAAATTCTTCGGCATCAA
>JANYIW010000214.1 GCA_025358645.1 Bacteroidales bacterium | reverse complement strand
TATTGATGTTATGAAAGAGCGGTTACTTGAATTTCTAAAGAATGAAAACAAATCTTCTGCACAGTTAGCTGAGGAAATTGGAGTTCAGGCTTCGGGTATCTCCCACATACTCTCAGGAAGGAATAATCCGAGCCTTGATTTTGTATTGAAAATGCTTGAGAAATATCAATTTCTTTCAACAGACTGGCTATTATTCGGCACTGGATCAATGTATAAAGATTCAAAAATGCAAAGTCTGTTTGATGACAATACCATAAACAACAGAGATAATAATGAATCACGAGCTAAAAGGGAAGAAATCAGTTCGGCAATTGATTATCAGGATGTTATAAAGAGAAGGCCTGAGAAAGTTTCCGCAGATGCTACGCCTGATTCAACTTCGGAGGTTATTAAAATTGTCTGGTTCTATGAAAATAACCGGTTCGAGGAGTTTTTACCAGGTAAATAATTATTTCATTACTATTTTAGAAAGTTAAAAATTATCTTTGTCCTAAACGCACAATAGATGGCAAAGCGTATTGAAGATCTCAAAGTAATTGGTAATAAGCGACTTAATAATGATTTTTTTATTCTCGAACTATCAGGGGATACTAAAATTCCTGACTTTAAGCCTGGTCAGTTTGCCCAGGTAAGAGTGGATGGCAGTTCTGAAACATTTCTTCGCAGACCAATATCCATCCATGATGTTGATTATGAAAAAAATACGTTTAAATTACTTATTCAGATTGCAGGAACAGGTACAAAAACGCTTTCACGACTTGAGAATGGCGATATACTGAACCTTATTTATCCTCTGGGCAATTCATTTTCATTACCCGTTAAAAATGAGCAGGTACTTCTTGTTGGAGGTGGTTGCGGCATAGCGCCATTGTTATTTCTGGGCAGATATTTAAAATCTAATGGCATTGTACCCGATATCCTTCTTGGATTCAGAAACAGTGAAAGGATTATTGAATTTGAAGAATATCTTGAATCAGGTAACGTGTTTGTCACGACTGAAGATGGTTCAATGGGCGAAAAAGGATATGTTACCAGTCATTCTGTTTTTTCAACCCGCCAGTATAACAGGATCTATTGTTGTGGTCCGGATACTATGATGAAGGCGGTAGCATCTTACTGCAGGACCAGAAATATAATATGTGAAGTATCTCTCGAAAACCTCATGGCGTGTGGAATTGGCGCCTGTCTGTGCTGTATCGTTGATACAGTTAATGGCAATCTTTGTACCTGTATTGACGGACCTGTTTTCAATATAAAAGATTTAAAATGGTAAATCTGGGTTTTTCTATAGGTGACTTGCAATTCAAAAATCCGGTATTGACTGCTTCAGGCACATTTGGATATGGATCTGAGTTTGATGATTTCCTTGATGTATCAAGGTTAGGAGGGATTATCCTGAAGGGAACCACACTTGAAGCCAGAGAAGGCAATCTATATCCCCGGATGGCTGAAACGCCCTCCGGAATGCTTAATTCGGTTGGTTTGCAGAATAGAGGCATTGATTACTTTGAGAAAGTTATCTATCCCGGCATACTGAAATATGAAACCAACATAATTGTGAATATTAACGGGAGTTATATTGAAGATTATGTTGCTCTTGCTGAAAGAATTAATAAACTTGAAAAGATTCCTGCAATTGAGTTAAATATTTCCTGTCCGAATGTAAAAATGGGAGGGATGGCTTTTGGAACCAACCTTACATCGGCACGGGAAGTAACCAGGGAGGTAAGATCAGTCTATTCTAAAAAACTAATTGTAAAATTATCCCCTAATGTTACCAATATAGTTGATTTTGCAAGGGCTGTTGAAGAGGAAGGTGCGGATTCTGTATCGCTCATTAACACATTGCTGGGTATGTCGGTCGATGTAGTTAATATGAGACCTGCATTATCCACTATAACAGGCGGACTTTCTGGTCCTGCAATAAAACCCATAGCACTGAGAATGGTATGGCAGGTAGCTAATGCTGTAAAGATTCCGGTTATTGGTATGGGAGGAATTATGACTGCTTCCGATGCTTTGGAATTTTTCCTTGCAGGTGCAAGTGCAGTCCAGATCGGAACTGCTTCATTTATTGATCCACAAGCCTCTGTAAAAATACTTGAAGGCATTGAAACTTATCTTTTAAAGAAAGGTTTTTCCGATATACAGGAAATTGTGGGTTACATAAATCGTGCTCATTGATTATATATGAAGCTGAATAATAATTGTTCAAACATTTCTTTACTTTTTATTACAATCTTTCAATTTTCCTTTAAATTTGTAAGAATATAAAAACATCTTGTTTAAATCTATAAATTAATTGCCATAGAAATGTCAGAAAACTTACAAATTGATAATCTGGATAAGAAGATTCTTGATATTATCACAAAGAATGCAAGGATTCCGTACCTTGAAGTTGCAAGGGAGTGTGGAGTATCTGGCGCTGCTATCCATCAACGTGTTCAGCGTTTGATACGTATTGGTGTTATAAGAGGATCTGAATTCAAGGTTGATCCGGTTATGGTAGGTTTTAAGACCTGTGCCTATATTGGAATATTTCTCGACCATCCTGGTCATTTCAGAGAAGTTGTTGATAAATTCAAAGAGATTCCTGAGATTATAGAATGTCATTACACCACAGGTAATTATTCTTTGTTTATAAAAGTATATACAAGGGATAATGAGCATTTAAGGATGATTTTGACTGATACCATTCAGAACATACAGGGTATTGTCAGGACTGAAACATTAATTTCTCTTGAAGAATCAATCAACAGGCAGATACCTGTTCTTTCGAAATAAATAAGGAAAAACTGTGCTATTCGTTTGCATTAAAATAAAATTATCATACATTTGCACTCGCAAAAATAGAGGAGGATTCAGTAGCTCAGCTGGTAGAGCACATCCCTTTTAAGGATGGGGTCCTGGGTTCGAGCCCCAGCTGGATCACGGAAATAGTAAAAGGAATTAGTTTTAATTCCTTTTTTTTTGTCAAATTAGAAGTATGTATACATTGTATATGCTTCACAGTAAGAAACTTGACCGATAATCGCTCAGCGG
>JANYIW010000209.1 GCA_025358645.1 Bacteroidales bacterium | reverse complement strand
ATCCACCTCTCCTCTTCCGGGAGATAATATTTTTTAACAAAAAGATTAGGATAGAATTTTCTCTTAGTCCTTCTCTTAGAGTGCGAAACGTTGTTTCCGACCATCGCCTTTTTCCCTGTAACCTGACAAATTCTTGACATGAATATTTGTTTTACTTCTTAACTAACGTTCGACCTTTTTAAACGAAGCGCAAAATACGTGATTTTTATCTTATTAAACAAATATTTAATCTACTTTTTTTATAGTGTAACCAGAAATGAGGTTTAATAGTTGATTATCTGTTTTCTAAGAAGGTTCAGAGCTGCAAGGGAAAACCTTGTGATATTAGTAATTCTGTCATTTCCGAAAACATTTTTTTCACAAACAGTCCCTCTTTCTGAAGCAACTGCTATCCAAACAGTTCCAACGGGTTTTGCCTCTGTTTCCCCATCCGGCCCTGCTATTCCCGAAGTAGAAATAGCAAAATCGGTATTAAATAAATTTCTGGCTCCGACAGCCATTTCTTTTGCAGTATTTTCACTGACTGCACCATATCTGGTAAGAATATAATCCTGGACGCCAAGCAATTGTGTCTTTACTGAATTTGAGTACGCGATTACAGAGCCTTTATAATATACTGAGCTTCCGGGGACACTTGTTATTAAATGTGCAATTTCACCTCCCGTGCAACTTTCTGCAGTGACCACCGTCTTGTTCTTAGCCTTTAAAAGTTTTCCGATAACCATTTCAAGAGATTCTTCATCCTCACCATAGATGAACTCGGGAATAGTTGCATACAGTTTCCTGACCTGTTCATTTATGAGATTTAACAGATGATCATGTTCAGATCCGGTTCCGGTAAGTCTAAGCTTTATAACACCTGAAGCAGGAAGATATGCAAGTTTAATATTTTCAGGCAGTCCGGACTCAAAATCAGTTAGTATATCTGCAAGTTTGGATTCGAATGTACCATAAGTCATTATATTTCTATGAATTATGATTTGAGATGTGAAGCGTTGGTTTAATTCCGGAAGTACTATTTCCTTCATAAGGTACTTCATTTCATGAGGGACACCAGGCATTGAAATATAAATTGTACTATCCTTTTCAAACCACATCCCCGGAGCTGTTCCGGCTTCGTTTTTTAATACCCTGCACGATTCCGGAACTTCAGCCTGACGCCGGTTTTTATCATTCAGTGGGAAATTGCGATGACTCATCATCACTTCAATCATACTGAGTACTTCATAATTCATAGCAAGATGAGTATTGAAGAATTCACAGAGTGTCTGTTTTGTTATATCATCGCTTGTAGGACCAAGTCCCCCGGTAATTAATACTACATCAGTCTTCCCTGCTGCTTCATTTAATGCATGAATAATATCATCCCTCCTGTCGTGCACAGAAGTTATCCGATAGACATCAAACCCGGACTTACTTAATTCGGCACCCATCCATGCTGAATTGGTATCTATTGTCTGCCCTATCAGAAGCTCATCTCCTATTGTTATTATTGCTGCCTTCATAATTTTTAGATAAAGAATCTATCCTGGGAAAAGTAAATTTGGTTTCAGATTGCAAAGTTATTGATTTTCTTTGTAAAGAATGTACTCACCCCCTTGTTTTCCCTCTCTTCTTTCGCTTTAATTTGATTATTTTTTGTCCAATTTATTCGAAGTAATTTATTAATATTCATTAATTTAGCACCCCTACTTTACGAAGTAGAGAGGGGCTTGGGGGTGAGTATGTTGAAGTAGAGAGGGGGCTGGGAGTGAGTACATTGATTACAGACAATTTATATCGAAACAAATGAACAGGAATAAACAAATTTTTATGACAGAGGAATTTGTCAGGCAAAATCAGAAAGGTTATGACAGCGGACATGACTGGTGGCATATTATGCGGGTAAGAAAGCTGGCTTTGTTTATTAATGAAAAGGAATCTCTGGCTGATCCATTCACTGTTGAGATCACTGCATTGCTGCATGATACTGCGGATTCTAAATTTGCATCAGGGAATAGTGAACAAGGCTATGAACTGATCAGGGATTTCATGGAGAAGGGTGGAATGTCGGATATAATGGATCGGGTGCTAAACGTTATAAAGAATGTATCATTCAGCAATAAAAACAAAACAGGCAATACTGATGACCCGTTGCTCCTGGTTATCCAGGATGCTGACAGGCTTGATGCCATCGGAGCCATAGGCATTGCCAGAGCATTTAATTATGGGGGATTCAGGAATAATCCAATATACAACCCTCCTGATAAAGAAGATGAGAAATCAACAATAGGACATTTTTATAATAAGCTCCTGAAACTGAAAGGTATGATGAACACACCAACAGGATGTAAGATAGCAGAGGAGAGGCATAAAATACTTGAGAAGTTCCTTGAGCAGTTTTATGAAGAATGGGAATATGGTCTTATTAAATTATAAAAGGCCGTTTTTACAGCCTTTTATTTGAGCGGGAAAAGGGATTCGAACCCTCGACCCTCAGCTTGGGAAGCTGATGCTCTACCCCTGAGCTACTCCCGCAATTTTTTTAAAACCTGACAAAAATAATGAATAGATTCATTTCAGCAAATAAATTAGTTAACCGATTTATGCTTTTTAAGATTATTGATTACTTTCAACCAGACACTTTTATCAGGTATTCTCACAATTGGAGGCCGCAATAGGAAAATTTAAATCAAGCGTATTCTTTTGGAACGTACGTTACAAGCTAAGTAATACACACAGATAACGAAGTGAAAACTTTTGTTGCTTTCAATCCGGTGTCTTAAGGATAATTAACCTCTGCAGAAAATCTTCAGAACTTTCTCTCTATGACCAAAAAACTTCTATTCAATATCCGGGAGTTGTGCTCGGAGTACTCGGAGTGCTCGGCATGCTAGGGGTTGTCGTCGCTGCTGTGACAATAATTGTGGCAATCATTGAAGGATGTACTTTACAGTGGTAAGAATAAGTGCCTGCAGTCGTAAAAGTATAGCTGTAATTTCCATTAGCAGCCAGAGTCCCACTGTCAAATAAACCTGTATCGCTGGTAACCGTATGATTAACTGCATCTTTATTTATCCAGGTTATTGATGTGTTTACTGAAACCGTAACTGAGGAGGGATTAAATGCCATTCCCTGGATAAAGACCTGGTTCACACC
>JANYIW010000189.1 GCA_025358645.1 Bacteroidales bacterium | reverse complement strand
TTATACAAGAAAGAAAATGCTCTCAGAGAAGATAGTGTCATCGTTAATTATGCAATTTACCTTGTTTTGTTTTGATCGCAGGAGATTGCTTCGTCGCTTCGCTCCTCGCAATGACCGTCTTTTTTCAATAATTCGTAAGAGAAGGGGCAGGGGCGATGAGCACATAAAAAAACCCCGGAAAATAATCAGCAATCCTCCGGGGCGGGGTCTCGGTCAGGACGACCTACTGTTCATAAGAACGAGACAAAAAGCACGAAAAACGCAGCGAGAAAAGACCTGTGAAACCAGAATGTGCTGAATACCCGGAAAACCTAAAATTCCTTTCGCTGGTACACACCCCGATGCTGATATTTGCTAAATTAAAACTCATGAGAACTCGAATGACATTAACTATTTAATGCAAGGTAAAAAACCACAGGGACAGAAAAATGATCAGTTGATATGTTATACAACATATTATTGATAATATTTATCTGTCACATAAGATCTCCTTGACAGACTATACCTGATGTCCGTCCCTTCTTCGCGGAGTTCCTTAACAATCCTCTTTACACTTCGATCACTAATCTCAAATCTTAAAGCCAGATCATTAGGTGACCCCGTGCATTTTAACGCAGCAAGTTTTAGCAACCTAATCTTGAAAGTCTCTTTCTGAAACTTGTTCATTATTACCAGAATTAATATTGCCTTGCAATTGACTTCAATTATAAAATTAAACAAAAAAGATGATAACAACCAAATAAATTTCGAATTATTTTATGTTTTGTTTGAAAATAATTCAAATTTACCAGATCTCCCTTGATAAAAAATATTTTTGGGGTGTTGCCCATTGACTGGGTACGTAGACTTTATCTGCCTCTTTCTGCGGAAAAGGAGCGCGGCGGTATAGTTGGCTCCGTCCGGCTATGTATTAAATCTGCTGCTCTGCTTTGTGAACATATTGAAATATAATCCGCCACTCTTCATCAGTTCATCATGAGTACCAGTTTCTGCAATTGATCCTTTATCGAGTACAATTATCCTGTCGGCAAGAGTGACATTTGTAAACCGGTGACTGATGAGGATTGATGTACGGTCTTTTACAATCTCTCTGAACCGGCTGAAAATATCATGCTCCGTGTCGGCATCAAGCGCACTGGATGGCTCATCAAGTATAAGTACAGGGGCATCCCTGAAGAGAGCTCTCGCCAGGGCAATCTTTTGCCACTCTCCCCAACTGAGTTCGCGGCTGTCGTCAAAAAGATTCCCGATTACTGTTTCATAACCATTTGGCAGACTATTGATTAATTCATGGATCCCGGTCGTAGTGGCTGAAACTTTTATTTTACCGGCTGAACTCTTTTCATCAATATTACCCATGCGGATATTCTCTCCGGCAGGAAGATTATATAGCATAAAATCCTGAAAAACAACTGAAAAATGTTTTCTGTACTCTTCCGGATCCATATTCCTGATTTCATTTCCATCATATTTTACCTTTCCCGAATCAGGATCATAAAGTCTGCATAAAAGTCTGACGAGTGTGCTTTTCCCAGCGCCATTAGGTCCGACAAGGGCAATAATCTCGCCCTTTTTAATTTCAAATGAAACGTTATTAATTGTCGTGAAGTTATTGCCCGGATAAGTAAAGGACAGATTTTCCACAACTATTTTTTTCTTTAAAGAGGAAGGAACAATAACCGGTTCGGCTGCAGTTACATATTCTTTCAGATTCAGAAATTCAAATGTATCACCGATGAATAAGCCATCCTCATAAAGCCCCGCGAGTGCCCCGAACAGATCTTTAATATAAATCATTCCCTGTCTGAAGGCAAGCAGATACATTGTCATCTGACCAAGCGTTAGTTTACCATTGATTGTCTGGCGTGCGATAAATAAAAGGGTAATCAGAAGAGCTGATGCTTTGAATAAGTTTGAAATAAGTTCAATAAGCGTTCTTCTTCTTATGATGTTGATCTCTTCCTCTTTCTGTTTCAGGAATGATTGTTTGAAGAGGCTGATGAAATAGTTTCCCAGACCGAAAAGCCTCAGCTCCCTTGAGGGTCTGTCGCCTGTCAGCAGCCAGTTAAAATATGCAGATTTTCTTGCTTCAGGTGTTTGCTGTCTCTGAAAATTATAGAGGATATCTGCATAATAGAGTCGTAACCAGATACCCGGGATATTTGCAACAAGAAGGAGCACAGCCAGTGTCCAGTTGAGCGTTAATATAAGTCCCGCAATAAGCAGCAATGAGAGAAGTCCTCTGAAAAGGGAAATCATATTGTTCAGGATACTGTTGGGGCGCCAGGGAGCTTCCCTTGTTGCGCGTGACAGACAATCGAAATATTCGGGCCGTTCAAAATTGATAAGATCGAGTTTTATGGATTTGGAGTGCAACAGTCCGTACATATAAATTTCAAGCTTGAGTGCTTGTTTTTTACGGACATAATTGCTG
Organism: Bacteroidales bacterium; assembly: GCA_025358645.1. GTDB lineage: Bacteria > Bacteroidota > Bacteroidia > Bacteroidales > VadinHA17 > LD21. The sequence continues at coordinate 61,373 of JANYIW010000189.1, read as the reverse complement.
AAATCAGAAGAGGCTTCATCGAGAAACCAGACAATAACTACAGCTAAAACGGGCCAGACAACATTTATGTCAGAAATCGGATGACCTGATGTGGTGGCTTTAGTGATAACATCAACAACCTCTTTCAGTAGCCAGATAAGAATAAGCGGGAAAATGCTCCGCAGAACAGACATCACTATATTTGTAAATGTCCATCCGGGGGAACTGTTCCAGACAAGCCTTAATGATTCCCTGAACAGATTAATTTTTTTCTTCATTTAGGTACTCTTTATTACCCTTACTATCCTTTATTACCCTTATTATCCTACCCCCCAACCCGGTAGTCTCCGCACCCACAATCCTTCCTGCTATATTGCTGATTTTTACCGGATTATCGGGACATGCATTACTATCCCCCCTGGCGATGTAATAATTAATGCCATTTTTGTTTATTATTTTAGAAAGGCGGTGGGCTATGAGTCCATTATGATTGTTCTGCCCGTTATTCATGTTCGAGTATAAGATCAATTACACTTTTGTCGGGTTTGAAGAAAAGCTTTGAGGTTGGGATCGTCCCGCACATTATAGAAATTGATCCCAGAAGCCGGGCAATTATTTCCGCTCCCCAGTTATGCTGAATACAGTTGGCCATTACCTGCGTTACCGCGGTAGCTCCATTTAACGGGATAAGTAGATTCTCAGCTCCATGATCAATGATGAAAATCCTGTTAAGAATCGATTCACGCGGTTCATCATCATTATATACCGGGGTATTATACATCCTGAAAACACCACCGTTATTTCTTAAAATAAGCCTGTCGTCGTGTATTACTCTGGCTCCTGAATTTTCCCAGAGTTTGGCCATTGTAGACTTTCCTTTTCCTGATACTCCGCTGAAGATGTAACCATGTCCGGTATTATTGACTCCCGATGCATGTATCATGATATCCCCGTTTATTACTGTAAGATAATAGAGAATAAGTCCATCAAGCGGATATTCCAAAGGGTCAATCTCTTCCCGGGCACCGTAAATCCACAGGTCCCATTCCATCGATGTAAGTGAGAATTTCAATACTGCATTCTTTTCCGTTGAAGAGAGTGGAAAGATTGTCCAGATATAGAGTTCTGAATTATATTTCCAGACACTCCAGAAGTTTGTGACATTATTGAGCTGGATACCATTAAACTCTTCAACATAAGGAGCACAGAAAACCCTTTCAGCTCCTTTTGGAAGATTAAAAGATTCTGAATGAATGCGTATCAGGATATCAGCTCCGTTATTCTGATTTATGTTTCTGAGAAATCTTGCAGACGGCTTAAGATCCGGAGCATTAGCTGAAGCCTCAAATCCGATATTATACCCTGCTATATTTAAATTAAAATTCCTCATATTTATCGATAAAAAATTACCTGATTAATGAATAATCAGGTATTTATTCATGTTACTAATAAATATAAAAACATCTGACTCAGCATTTTGTTTGTCTATCTCATACTCATTCATCAGTTCCGTGATTATTTCTTCAACTGTTCTTTTCCCGTCAATATGTTCCCAAATGAATGCACCGGTCTCATTCAGAGTATAAACACTGTTCATATCTGCTATGTTATTAGTAATAGGAACAAGAACATATTCATTTCCGGTTTTCCTGGTAACAATTGCTGTAGATTGAGAGAGTATCGATTTCAGGCCTGCCATTGAATTCTAATTATCAACCAAATGTATTAAAATTTATGGTTCCTTTTTGTACCTTTGCAAAAACTGAATTATGAGTAAGAAGGGAAAGGGTAATGGAGATTCCGGTATTTCAAGGGAATCGCTTACCGGACAAATACTTGCAGCATTGACCAAAAACCCCGAGCAGGGGTTTAATTATAAGCAGATCGCCAAACGTCTTAATATTACTGATTCTCCGGGAAGAGAGTTGATTTTGGATATTTTAGGGGAACTGACAAAACAGGGTTCTGTACAGGAGATATTTCATGGCAAGTACAAAGCAAAGATAACCCGTGGTTATATCACAGGAACTGTTGACATGACACGGATGGGATATGGCTTCATATCGACCGACGATCTCGAGGACGATGTATTTGTCAGCGCTAAAAATCTGAAAACAGCTCTTCATGGCGACAAGGTTAAAGTATGGCTTTATGCAAAGAGGAAAGGAGCAAGACCTGAAGGAGAGGTAGTTGAGATTATTGAGAGATGGAGAACATCATTTGTCGGTACTGTTGAGATCATGCCCAACTTCGCATTTCTCATTCCCGATAACAAGAACATGCCATTTGACCTTTTTATACCTACATCCAAACTAAATGGTGCAAAACAAGGGCAGAAAGCAGTTGCAAAAGTAGTAGACTGGGACCCCAAATCGAAAAATCCTGTAGCTGAGATCATTAATGTCCTTGGTTATCCTGGTCTCCACGAAACGGAGATGCATGCAATTCTTGCAGAATTTGAACTTCCTTATAATTTTACTGAAGAAGTTGAGGCAGATGCTGAAAAAATCCGGGGGGAGATCACAGAAAACGATATAAAGGTTCGTCGCGACTTCCGGAAAATTTCCACATTTACAATCGATCCTGCCGATGCAAAGGATTTTGATGATGCTCTTTCTCTTAAACAGCTTGAGAATGGAAACTGGGAAGTTGGCATTCATATTGCCGATGTGACCCATTATGTGAAAATGGATTCGCTGGTGGAAGAGGAAGCTAAGCAAAGAGCCACATCAATATATCTGGTTGACAGGGTTGTGCCCATGCTCCCGGAAAGACTTTCTAATCATATCTGCTCTCTTAATCCGGCTGAAGATAAACTTACATATTCGGCAGTTTTTGAACTGAATGATAAGTCTGAAGTAATTACTGAATGGTTTGGAAGAACAATTATCAATTCTGATAAAAGGTTCTCTTATGGTGAAGCGCAGAAGGTGATTGACACCGGCGAAGGTGATATGAAAGAACAAGTCACTTTGCTTCACCGGCTTGCACAGCAACTCAGGGCAAAAAGATTTGCCTCGGGCGCTTTTGCTTTTGAAAAAATTGAAGTAAGATTTGATCTTGATGAAGCAGGAAAGCCACTCGGCATAAAATTTCGGGAAATGGGTACAGCTAATCAGCTTATTGAGGAATTCATGCTTCTGGCAAATAAACGTGTTGCAGAATATGTTGGTAAAAAACTCAGAGGTAAAACATTTGTTTACCGCATTCACGATAAACCTGATCCGGAGAAGATAAGTAACTTCGGCCATTTTATTACCCGGTTTGGTTATAAACTGATTGAAGATGATAAGACATCGCTGCCAAAGGCAATGAATAAATTATTGCACTCCGTGGCAGGGAAAAAGGAACAGAATATCATTGAGACACTCGCTCTCAGATCGATGGCAAAAGCGATCTATTCAACAGACAATATAGGTCATTACGGACTTTCATTCAAATATTATACCCACTTTACTTCTCCGATACGTCGTTATCCCGACATGATGGTACACCGGCTTATGACTGCTTATCTTGCTGAAGAAAATCCTGGTAGCAAGGATAAGTATGAAAAACTTTGTAATCACTCATCAAAGATGGAAAGGACTGCTGCTGAGGCAGAAAGAGCATCTGTTAAGTACAAGCAGGTTGAGTATATGAGCGATAAGACCGGGAAGGTGTTTGAAGGTGTAATTTCAGGGGTCACAGAGTGGGGAATTTATGTGGAGATAATTGAGAATCAGTGTGAAGGAATGATACATATCCGTGAGCTTGCCGATGATTACTATGAATATGATGAGGAGAACTATTGTATAAAAGGACGGTCAACAGGCAAAATATACACTCTGGGAGACCGTATTAATATTGAAGTTGTGAAGGCAGATCTTCAGAAGAAGCAGCTGGATTATAAGTTAGCCTGATCATTTTGAATCACTTTCAATAACTCCTTGACTGCATCTTTTTCAGGAACGTTTTTCAGAACAGGTATTGTCCCTCTGTATATATGAACTTTACCATCGGCTGCCCCCACATATCCGTAGTCGGCCCCTGCCATTTCGCCCGGTCCATTGACAATGCAGCCCATTACAGCTATTTTTAATCCTGTCAGATGCCCGGTAGCTTCTTTCACCTTTTTTACTGATTCCTGCAGGTTGAATTTTGTACGACCGCATGTCGGACACGACAGATAGATTGTCCGTGTGATGCGCGTTTCGGTACATTGTAATATGGAAAAGGCAAGAGCAGTGACATCTTTCAAATCAATATCTCCGGTGTTAGTGATAGAGATTCCGGTAACTCTTCTGTCCAGAATGTAACGACCTAAAAGTGATGAAGCTTTGATTTGCAGATCTTCCAGATTGTTTTCACTGAAAACAGGATTCAGCGCTATATTATGACTCAGGTTGTTTTCTTCAAGAGCATTGAGAAAATAGTCGGTCGCATACTGCTCTTTTTCAGGATTAAAAGTAAACATAATCAGAACAGTTTCAGGATCAGGATTTCTAAGATATTCAATATTGAAGTTAGAACCTGTAAGCAGGAGATTTAATTTCCCCGATTTAAATGGACTATCCTGAAAAGTCTCGGGAGAAAACAAAGGGTAGATTCTGTCAATTTCCCGCTTATCAAACCATATCCTGTAAGGAAGGACAAGAAAAACATTTTCAGGGATGATTTCAGGACAATTTTTAACTATAATCAGATCCGCCGAACCATCAGTCTTTTTTATCTCACCGGTTATTGTGTCTGTTTTAAACCCGGAATTATTATATACTACTGAATTTAATTCCGGATAGGATGTCATATTTGAAACTATCAACGGACCATTAATTCTTTTCAGGATTTCCGGTTTGGATGATGGAACCTTATACGTTAACGGTTTATCGGGCGCCTTAAGGGATATTCCTCTGGGATAATAACCTGCAAGTTTTCTTGCAACAGGTATCTCTTTCTCCGGATCTTCTGATAGTGAGACCCTTATTGTATCGCCAATTCCTTCTGCAAGGAGGGCTCCGATTCCTGCAGCTGATCTTATCCTGCCGTCTTCTCCCTCTCCGGCTTCAGTAACGCCAAGATGAATGGGATATGATAATTCTTCGCTTTGCAGCATTTTTATAAGCATCCGGGTAGCTTCGATCATTATTGCAGTGTCGGATGATTTCATTGAGAGAACAAGATCGCTGAAATTCTCTGCCCTGAAAATCCTGATAAACTCCAGAGCAGAATATACCATTCCTTTTGGGGTGTTTCCGAAGCGGGTCATAATCCGGTCGGAGAGCGAACCATGATTGATTCCGATGCGGATCACAGTTTTATTTTCCCGGCAAATATTTATCAGTGGAAGCAGCTTAGTATGGATTCTCCCGAGCTCCTCGTTGTATTCTGCATCAGTAAACTCCTGTTTATCAAAAGATGCTCTTTTCTCAGCATAGTTTCCGGGGTTGATCCTCACCTTTTCTACAAGCCTGGCGGCTGTTTCGGCAGCAGCAGGATTAAAATGAATATCAGCTATTAAAGGAGTTTCAAACCCGGCTTTTCGCAACTCCTTTTTTATGATGGCAAGGTTCTCTGCTTCTCTGATTCCTTGTGCGGTAAGTCGCACATAATCGGCTCCGGCTTCAATAATCCTAATACACTGGGCAACAGATTCTTTAGTGTTGAGTGTATCGGTGTTTGTCATCGATTGAATACGGATAGGGTTGTTGCCTCCCAGGGGGGTAGAACCGATTGAGACTACTGAAGACTTATACCCAGACCCTCCCCGGGAGGAGGACAAATCCGTATTTTCTATGATGTTTTTCATTTGTTTGACTCCCTGTCGGGATCCTTCTCCCATTCCGGTGTCCCATCTTTCCTGTCTTTAATTGTTATCCCAAGATTGTTAAGCTCTTTACGGATTTTATCCGAAACCTCAAATTCCTTCCGGTTCTTTGCTGTCTGTCTTAAATCGATTATAATCTTCATTAATTCCCCGGTCAGTTTTTCATCACCTATCCCGGCAGATTCATCTTTTAATCCAAGAATCTCAAAAACAAATGTGTTGAATAGTATTTTTAATGACTCAAGCCCGGAAGCGTCGATTTTCTCACTTCCGTCAAGAACTGAATTGATAAATCTCACTCCTTCAAATAGATGAGATAAGACAATAGGACTATTCAGATCATCATCGAGTGCCTCATAGCATTTTTCCTTCAGTCTGATAACATCAATTGTTGAACTATCTGAAGGTTTGAGTTTTTTTAGCGACTCTATGGCTTTCATCAGTTTCTGAAATCCTTTTTCTGCAGCCTGGAGAGCTTCATTTGAGAAATCAATAGTACTGCGATAATGTGCCTGCAGGATGAAAAAACGAATTGTCATCGGTGAATATGCCTGCTGTAATGCTGGATGATCACCACTGAAAAGCTGATCGAGAGTAATAAAATTGCCAAGTGAACGCGCCATCTTCTGACCGTTTATGGTGATCATATTATTGTGCATCCAGTAATGGACTGATTCTTTTCCAAGAGCAGCAGTTGACTGGGCTATTTCACACTCATGATGGGGAAACTGGAGATCCATTCCTCCTCCGTGGATATCAAATTCTTCACCAAGATATTTGATACTCATGGCAGAACATTCCAGGTGCCATCCGGGGAACCCAATACTCCAGGGGGAGGGCCATCTCATAAGATGTTCCGGGCTGGCCTTTTTCCAGAGAGCAAAATCGAATGGGTTACGTTTTTCCTCCTGTCCTTCGATGTTTCGCGTGTTGCTCATCAGCTCATCCAGGACCCTGCCCGAGAGTTTACCATATCTGTATTTCTCATTGTATTTCAATATATCGAAATATACAGAGCCATTGGATTCATAAGCATAACCGCTCTTAATCAGGGTCTTTATCAGTTCTATTTGTTCGATTATATGTCCGGCTGCTCTTGGTTCAATTGAAGGTGACAGCGTGTTAAGCTGTTCCATGTTTTTGTGGTATGCATTCACATATTTTTGTACAACTTCCATAGGCTCAATCTGTTCCTGTCTGGCCTTTTTTTCTATACGATCTTCGCCTTCTCCAAGTGTCTCATTTTCAAGGTGTCCGACATCAGTTATATTCCGGACATACCGAACCTTGTACTCAAGATGTGTGAGATAGCGGAAAAGCAAATCGAAGGTTATTGCAGGACGGGAATGTCCGAGGTGGGTATCGCTGTATACTGTCGGACCGCAAACATAAATCCCGACAAATGGAGGATGAATTGGTTTGAAAGCTTCTTTCTTCTTTGAAAGACTGTTATAAATGAAAAGGTTGTTTTGCATTATCTGGTTGTTTGGTATGACAAAAATAAGGTAAATATTAGTTTTTTCTTCCTCCAAACATCATAAACGATGGCTGACCACTTAAATAGCCCCCCCTGCCTACCCTGCCTACCGGCAGGCAGGCGACAGGCAGGCATTTGGGGGGTTGGGGGGTTAGGAGGTTGGGAGGTAAAAAATAGTTTTGGGGTTAAAAAACAGGTAACAAAGATAATTTTCTTTGCAGTTTCAAAAATCCTTTTTACCTTTGCCCTTACAAATCAAATATTCCTTCCTTTTTTAGAGTGTTTGGTTTTTATTAAGAAGGGTGAAGAGATTAGGCTCTGCGAAACCCTGGCAACCAATCCTGAGATTAGGAAAACGGTGCCAAAACCTAATCCCGGAAAGCCGGGAGATGATAAAAATTAAACACGGATACCATGAATTCGATTTATCTTTCACTCATCAACTTTATTATTCCGTTCATGCCTATGCGCATGTACAGGTAATAGCTTTGATTTGCATTCATTCACTTTCTTATTTAACAACCGGAAATCCTGTAGAGAGAGATATATATCTGTCTGTCAGGTAATAGTAATTTTAAAATTAAATAAAATGAAAAATAGTAAAATAAAATTTGAAACACTGCAGGTTCATGCAGGACATAATCCCGATAAAGAGACTCTTTCCCGGGCCGTACCTATTTACCAGACTTCTTCCTATGTCTTCAAAAATGCAAAACATGCTGCAGATCTTTTCGATCTTGCTGAATGGGGTAATATATATACACGTATAAATAATCCTACCACAGATGTTTTCGAGAAGAGGGTTGCCGCTCTCGAAGGAGGCGTTGCTTCTCTGGCAGTATCATCAGGACATGCAGCACAATTCATTGCACTTACGACAATACTGAAGAACGGAGAAAACTTTGTTACATCACCATTTCTTTATGGCGGAAGCCACAACCAGTTTAAAGTCACATTTGCTAAGTTCGGAATCGGAGCAAGATTTGCAAAAGACCTGAATATCGCTTCATTCGAAAAACTCATTGATGACAAAACAAAAGCTATCTATGTTGAGACAATAGGTAATCCCGGTTTCGAGATCCCGGATTTTAATGCCTTCTCAGAACTTGCTGTTAAGCATGGATTGCCGCTTATAGTTGACAATACCTTCGGAGCATGCGGCTACCTTTGCCGTCCAATTGAATACGGAGCCAATATAGTTGTGGAATCGGCAACTAAATGGATAGGTGGACATGGTACAAGTATTGGTGGTGTAATAACCGATGCAGGAAATTTTAACTGGAGCAATGGGAACTTTCCTGTTTTTACTGAACCGGCAGAAGGCTATCATGGAAAAATCTTCGGTGAAATATTCTCACAGACTTCTGCTGCAGGGAATATTGGATTCATAGTAAAAGCTCGCGTTGAAGGATTAAGGGACCTTGGTCCGGCTATAAGCCCATTTAACTCTTTTCTGCTTCTCCAGGGACTTGAGACTCTCTCCCTGAGAATGGAACGTCATATCCAGAATACTCTTGCTCTGGCAAAATGGCTTGAAGGACATCCGGGGGTTGAGAAGGTAAATTATCCTGGTCTGGCAGCAAGTCCTTACTATGACATTGCAAAAAAATATCTCCCGAAAGGAGCCGGAGGGGTTCTGAGTTTTATTCTGAAAACATCTAAATCGAAAGCAGTAAAGCTTGTCGAGCATTTTGAACTGGTAAGCCACCTCGCGAATGTGGGTGACGCAAAAACGCTTATAATTCAACCAGCTGCAACAACTCATTCGCAACTGTCTGAAAAAGAACAGCTTGCAGTTGGAATCGATCCCGGCCTCTTCAGGGTATCAGTAGGGATAGAGCATATAGATGATATTATTAACGATTTTGAACAGGCATTCAATAAGGTACTTTAGAAATGACACAGGAAAAATTGAGAATTGGTTTATTCGGTTACGGCTGCGTTGGTCAGGGACTACATGATGTGCTCAATAGCAGCAAAGGTTTCAAAGCCGATATTGTGAAGATTTGTGTTAAGGATCCTACAAAAAAGAGAAGGATCCCGATGACAAATTTCACTTATGATAAAAATGATATACTGAACGATCCTTCAATAAACCTTATTGTTGAATTAATTGATGATCCGGATGAAGCATTCAATATAGTTACAACAGCAATGAAAAGCGGGAAAAATGTTGTGACTGCCAATAAGATGATGGTGGCCAACCATTTTAAGGAGCTGGTTGATATGCAGGCGGAGTTTAAGGTATCTCTCCTGTATGAGGCTTCGGCAGGTGCGAGCATTCCCATAATAAGAAACCTTGAGGAATATTACGACAATGAGTTGTTGTACTCTCTGCGTGGAATTCTTAATGGAACCACAAATTATATCCTTACAAAAATGCATAATGAGGGATTACCTTACGAGGAGGCATTGAAAGAAGCGCAAGAAAAAGGATTTGCAGAATCGGACCCTACTCTTGATGTTGAAGGGTGGGATGCAAAATACAAACTTTGTATCATTACCGGCCATGCTTATGGCCTGTTTCTTGATCCCGGACAAGTCTTTCATTATGGGATCAATACGATATCAAAATTTGATATCCAGTATGCAAAAGAAAAAGGATTTAAGATTAAACTTGTCCCTTATGTGGGCAAAACAAATGAAAATACAATAACCAGTTTCGTTCTTCCACGGTTTATTTCATCCGATAAATACCTGTATAATGTCGATAATGAATATAATGGAGTAATTACCGAGGCTGCCTTTGCCGATAAACAATTTTTCAGTGGAAAAGGAGCAGGTGGACATGCAACGGGTAGCGCTGTTCTTTCAGACATATCAGCGAATTCGTATGGTTACAGGTATGAATATAAAAAGTTCCGTCAGGGCACAGTATCCAAATATACCCGCGACTTCAAACTCGAGATATATTTAAGGTACAATGATGAAAAGGATAAGGAATTATTTGGATTTGATGAAGTCTCGGAATACTTTAGCGGTAGATTTTATAAATATGTAATAGGAGTGGTGAATCTGCAAAGACTTTATGCCTTAAGGGAACAACTTCGGGATCTGGATGTTTTTATAGTGAATACAGGAAGAAAAATACCCCCAAACCCCCTAAAGGGCATAGCCGTCAAGAGAAGCTATGGGGATGAATGAGAAACTGCGTAAAAAAGTTTCCCATCCTTTTGAAGGAGGGGTGGTCGGGAAGATTGATTATCTTATATATACAGTATTTTATTTCCCGTCCCGATTGCTATCGGGAGGGGTGGTTGATTCATTGATTTCTTAAATTTGTAACCAGGAATATTGTAAACTAATATCTTAGCAAATTGAAGCAAAAATTAGAAGCAATAATTAGACAGAAAATCCTCATCCTCGATGGCGCAATGGGGACGATGATCCAGAAACACAAGCTTCTGGAAAATGATTACCGTGGCGAGGAGTTCAGAGATCATCCTAAACTTCAGAAGGGAAATAATGACCTTTTGTCAATCACAAAACCTGAAATAATTAAAGGTATACACCGTGGATATCTTGAAGCCGGAGCAGATATAATTACAACAAATACATTTAACTCCAACAGGATCTCAATGTCGGATTATGGAATGGAGGATCATGTCTATAATATGAACCTTCAGTCGGCACATCTGGCGGCTGAAGCAATTCGTGAATTTGAAAATTCGAATGAACCGGAAACCCATTTTATAGCAGGAACCCTGGGACCAACAAATCGCACGGCATCAATGTCTTCGGATGTAAATGATCCCGGAGCCAGAGCAATCTCTTTTGATGAACTTGTTGAGGCATATTCTGAGCAGACCCGCGGACTTATTGACGGAGGAGTACATATCCTGCTTGTTGAGACAATATTCGATGTTCTGAACTGCAAGGCTGCATTATTCGCGATTGATTCGGTATTTGAAGAAAAAAAGTTAACTCTGCCAGTGATGGTATCCGGTACTATTACCGATGCAAGCGGAAGGACCTTAACGGGTCAGACTCTCGAAGCATTTATGGTTTCTGTCTCACATTTTCCTCTCTTCAGTATAGGGCTGAACTGCGCGCTTGGAATCGAACAATTAAGGCCATTTGTTGAGGAATTGTCACTGAAGACAGGTTTTTATGTTTCTGTCCATCCAAATGCAGGACTTCCAAATCAGTTTGGTGAATATGATCAGTCCGCATCATTTATGGCGTCAATTGCCGGAGAATTTATGAAAGAAGGATGGATAAACATTATCGGAGGTTGTTGTGGCACCACTCCTGAACATATCCGGAAGATAGCAGAAGCTTCAAAACAATATAAACCAAGAGTAAAACCGGAAATTAAGAAATATACCAAGCTGAGTGGCCTTGAGGTATTAACAATTACACCTGAAACCAATTTCGTGAATATTGGCGAACGAACCAATGTATCAGGATCAATAAAATTTGCAAGACTTATCAGGGAGGAAAAATATGATGAGGCGCTGAAAGTTGCACGGAATCAGGTTGAAGGAGGAGCACAGGTAATTGATATCTGTATGGATGAAGCTATGCTTGATTCGGAAAAAGCAATGGTAAAGTTTGTTAATCTGATAATGGCTGAACCCGACATTTCAAAGCTTCCTCTGATGATTGACTCTTCCCGCTGGAATACAATTGAATCAGCGCTTAAATGTATACAGGGCAAATCAATAGTAAATTCCATAAGTCTGAAGGAAGGCGAGGAGGTATTTCTTGCACATGCCCATACATTAAGGAAATATGGAGCGGCGGCTGTCGTAATGTTATTTGACGAAAAAGGTCAGGCCGACACCCTGGCAAAGAGGATCAGTGTTGCTGAAAGATGTTATCGCCTTCTGGTTGATAAACTTGGATTCCCGCCTGAAGACATTATATTCGATCCCAATGTACTGGCAATAGCAACGGGGATTGAAGAACATAACAACTATGCAATAGATTTCATTAAAACAACGGAATGGATTAAACAGAACCTTCCATTTGCCAAAGTGAGTGGAGGAATAAGCAATCTTTCATTTTCATTTCGTGGTACGGACAAGGTTCGCGAAGCTATACACTCAGTTTTTCTGTTCTATGCCATCAAAGCCGGGCTGGATATGGGTATTGTTAATCCTGGTATGTTGCAGGTTTACACTGAGATACAGCCTGATCTACTTCATCTTATTGAAGATGTTGTGCTTAACCGGCGAAAAGACTCTACGGAAAGGCTTGTGAAATTTGCAGAGGGGATGAATAATGAAGGAAAGAAAGTTGAGAAGGAGGATGCCTGGCGTCAACTTCCTGTTATTGATCGTATTAAACATTCCCTGATAAGAGGCCTCGATGAATTTATTGAACAGGATGTTGAGGAGGCCAGACCTCTTTTCAGACGTTCAATTGAGCTGATTGAAGGACCATTAATGGGAGGTATGAATGAAGTGGGAGATCTCTTTGGAGCAGGAAAGATGTTCCTTCCCCAGGTTGTTAAGAGTGCCCGAGTGATGAAAAAAGCAGTTTCAAAGCTTGCTCCATATATTGAAAAAGAGAGTGAAGGGACGGAGAAAAAAATTGCAGGAAAGGTTCTTCTTGCCACTGTCAAGGGAGATGTTCATGATATTGGAAAGAATATAGTCGGAGTTGTATTGTCTTGTAATAACTATGAGATAATCGATCTTGGAGTAATGGTTCCGGCTGAAAAGATCATTGACACTGCTATACAGGAAAAGGTTGATATTATAGGTCTGAGCGGATTAATAACTCCATCTCTTGAGGAAATGGTACATGTGGCATCAGAAATGGAACGGAGAAAAATCACATTGCCTCTGTTAATTGGAGGCGCAACAACCTCCGAGATCCATGCCGCTGTAAAAGTGGCGCCTGCTTATTCAAATGCAGTTATTCATGTTAAAGATGCATCAAAAGCAGCAGGTGTACTCTCATCGCTTCTTAAGAATGATAACAGCTCTTATGTTGCCACAATAAAGGCAAAATATAAAAAGATGAGGGAAGACCACAATTCCCGTCAGACGGAAAAGAATCTTCTTTCGTTAAGCGCAGCAAGAGCGAATAAATATTTTACTGACTGGCAGACTCATAAACCATTTGAACCGGCGAAACCGGGGCTTCATGTTATCCACGAAATAGACCTTGATGAGCTTAAGGATTATATAGATTGGACCTACCTTTTCTTTGCCTGGAAAATATCGGGTAAGTACCCCGCAATTTTCAAAGATCCTGTGAAAGGTGTTGAGGCGAAGAAGCTATTTGATGATGCACAAATGTATCTTAAGAAGGTAATTGATCAGAAGCTTTTAACAGCAAGAGCGGTATTTGAATTATTCCCTGCAGTTTCTGATGGAGATGATGTTAAAATTTTATCGGAAAATGGGAGTAAGAAGGCAAAATCTGTATTCAGATTTTTAAGGAACCAGGAGCCGAAAGAAAAAGGAGTACCTAATATCTCGCTTTCCGATTATATTGCTCCTGAAAGCTCCGGGTTGAATGACTGGATCGGGGCCTTTGTAGTGACAGCAGATATTGATAAGGAGGCATTTGATAAGTACAAAGAGGATGATTATGCTACTATAATGATCAGGATTCTTAGCGACCGGCTTGCTGAAGCGGCTGCTGAATGGCTTCACGAAAAGATCAGAAAGGAATTCTGGGGTTATGCAAAGGATGAGAATCTTTCTATTGACGATATGCTTAAACTGAAGTATAAGGGAATAAGACCGGCTCCGGGGTACCCTGCCTGTCCTGATCATACGGAAAAACAAGTTATCTTTGATCTCCTGGGAGCTGAAAAAGCAATAGGCGCCCGGCTCACTGAAAACTTTGCAATGATACCACCTGCATCAGTTAGCGGCTATATCTTTTCACACCCCGGATCAACATATTTTAATCTTGGTAAGATAGATTCTGAACAGCTTAAAGATTATGCAAAAAGGAAGAATTTTACAAACGAAGAAGCTGCAAAATGGCTCTCTCCAAATTTATGATATCACCTTGCAATGACTGTAATAGAAAAGATTAACAACGCGAAAGGACCATTATTCACCTTTGAACTTCTTCCTCCCCTGAAAGGGCATAGTATAGAGCGAACTTATGCAGCTATTGACAGGCTTATGGAGTATGAACCTGCCTATATAAACTTCACTTCGCACCGGAATGAAACTCTTTTAAGGGAACGGCCCGATGGCCTTCTTGAAAAGAGGATTGTTCGTCTCCGTCCCGGTACATTTGCTCTTGCTGCAGCTGTCAAATATAAATACAACATACTTGTGGTTCCGCATCTTCTGTGCGGTGGATTCACAAAAGAGGAGACAGAAAATGTACTTATTGAGATGAGGTTCCTCGGGATTGATGATGTTCTTGCTTTAAGAGGTGATCCGCAGAAAGGAACCAGGGCATTTATTCCAGAGAAGAATGGGCATACTCATGCAGATGAGCTTGTACAGCAGATCGTTAACCTGAACAAGGGTAAATATCTGGAGGATAGTCTTGAAAATCCTGATCCTACAAATTTTTGCATAGGAGTGGCAGGTTATCCCGAGAAGCACTTTGAAGCTGCTAACAGACTGGTGGATATGGAGAATCTGAAACGAAAGGTTGATGCAGGAGCCAGTTATATAGTAACCCAGATGTTTTTTGATAATAACAGATTCTGCAGATTCAGGGATGAGTGTTTAAAGATTGGGATAACTGTTCCGGTTATACCGGGTATTAAACCCATATCGGCATTGAATGACATTAAGTTACTTCCACAGACATTTCATATTGATCTGCCAAATGACCTGTTCTCTGCAGTAAAGAAATGCAAAAATGACGATGAAGCAAGAGAAGCCGGAGTAGATTGGGCTGTTATGCAATCAAGGGAATTAATCAAAATGGGTGTCCCTGGTATCCATTACTATACACTCGGAAGATCCGATAATATCGCGAGGATTGTTAAGGCAACGTTCTGATATTAGTTCTAATTGATCTTAAACGCCTTTTTGATCTTATCTACATAGTCGAGTTTTTCCCAGCCAAAGAATTCAACTTTTTTCTGGTAAGCCATTTTCCCGTTTAAGTTCAGGACTTTTGGCTTACTTCCGGGTACTTCATAATAAACATCAACATTTTTTGAATAACTTTCACGTCCGAAGTGCCCGTAGGATGCAGTTGGGAGGAATATGGGATTTTTCAGGCCAAAGCGCTGGACTATTGAATATGGCCTCATATCGAAAAGCTTATTTATTGTCTGAGCAATCTCACCATCGTGAAGAGGATTTCCTTTTTTGTCTTTCACCCTGGCCGTACCATAAGTATTTACATATAGTCCAACAGGGTCAGCAACACCAATCGCATAAGCCACCTGGATCAATGCCTGGTCGCAAACTCCTGCAGCCACAAGGTTTTTCGCAATATGACGTGCGGCATAAGCTGCTGATCTGTCAACTTTAGAAGAGTCCTTACCTGAAAATGCACCACCTCCATGAGCGCCATGACCACCGTAAGTATCAACAATTATTTTACGACCTGTAAGACCGGTATCCCCGTGAGGCCCTCCTATGACAAATTTGCCTGTAGGATTGACCATAAGTTTATATTCGCTGTTAAACAGTTTTTGAATTCTTGCAGGAAGTGTTTTTTTAACTCTTGGAATAAGGAATTTTTCAAGATCTTCCCGGATCTGCTGTTGCATTTCTTTTTCAGCAGCAAGTTCAGCTTTATGTGATTTGTCTTTTGGCAGAACAAATTCATCATGTTGGGTGCTTATAACTATTGTGTCGATCCGAAGAGGATTGTGAGAGTCATCATACTCAATTGTAACCTGTGATTTGCTGTCGGGTCTCAGATATTTCATCTGTTTCCCTTCATGTCTGATTGCTGCCAGTTCCTGAAGAAGTCTGTGGGCGAGCTCTATTGTTAATGGCATATAATTATCCATTTCACGACAGGCGTAGCCGAACATCATACCCTGGTCACCGGCTCCCTGTTCTTCAGGTTTAGCACGAACAACACCCTGATTTATATCGCCTGATTGTTCATGTATAGTGGAGATAACACCGCATGAATCGCAATCGAAACGATATTCGGCTTTTGTGTATCCAATATCACGTATTACACTTCTGGCGCTTTCCTGATGATCAACCCAGCCTGTAGTACGGACTTCTCCACCACAGACAACTAGTCCGGTTGTTACAAATGTCTCGCAGGCAACTTTTGATTCCGGATCCCAGCGAAGGAATTCGTCAAGCAATGAATCTGAGATCTGATCGGCTACCTTATCGGGGTGACCTTCTGAAACTGATTCTGAAGTAAATAAATATCCCATAATAATATTATTAATTTATTATTAAACATCATACAGGAAAATTGTTTGATTGTAAAAAGGGAATGGCCCGGGTTTAGCATTTTTTTCCTGTGGTTGCAATCAGTACAAATCTTTCCACTAATCTATTACGATGCAAAGCAACTAAAAAAAACGAGTATCAGGAAATTTAAACACAGAATATTTGATTTTCTCACTGACTTAGCCTTTAAGCCCCCAGCCTCCTAACCCCCCAACCCCCCTAGCCTCCTAACCCCCAAGCTTCCTAACCCCCCAACCCCCCAAATGGGCATAGCCGTCAAGCTAAGGTGTTAAATATAGTAAAATAGTGAGAGAGGTTGGTACAAAACAGAATGTAAAGTATTGAATATGTATTCGATACATTTCCCCTCCTTTTGAAGGAGGGGTGGCCGGACAACTAATTAAATATAATACAAATCCTGATACCGGCCGGGGTGGTTGATGTGTTTTTTTTCTGAAGCACAAAAAAAGTCAACTATGTAGTTACCTATACTGTGTTGTCTTCTGAATCAAAGAATCAACCACCCCGGTCGGGAAATAAAATGCTGTATATATAAGATAATCAATCTTCCCGACCACCCCTCCTTCAAAAGGAGGGGAAACTTTTTTATGCAGTTTCTCATTCATCCCCAGAGCTTAAGTTTACAGTTATAAACAAAAATGCAAAATGCAAAATGCAAAAGGAAAGCCGCCCCTGACTGCCTACCCTGCCTACCAGCAGGCAGTATTATCCATTCGTGAGTTGCCGGAAGACCTCTTCAAGATTACTCTCCTGTTTATTTAGTGAAAGGACTGTAAGATTATTTTTTACTGCATAGTTGAAAAGAGAAGGCCTTATATCTTCATCACTATCTGCCTCAATCAGCCATACATTGTCCCGGATTTTTTTTACACTTTTCACATTTGTAATTTCTGCAAGAGACGATTCTTTCGTATCCTTATCGAACTCAACATGTATAACCTGCTTAGGGCGTTTAATTTTAGAATAGATATTACTCTTTTCTTCATCAGCAACAATTACGCCTTTATCAATTATTATTACCCTGTCGCATATAGCTTCAACTTCCTGCATGATATGTGTTGAAAGCATAACCGTTTTTTTCTTTCCGGCCTCTTTTATAAGATTCCGTATCTCAACAATCTGATTCGGGTCGAGGCCGGTAGTAGCCTCATCAAGGATCAGTACAGAAGGATTGTGGATTAGAGCCTGTGCCAGCCCGACCCTTTGTCTGAATCCTTTAGAAAGCGCGCCAATCTTTTTATTCTGTTCAGGCGCAAGTCCTGTCAATTCGATAATATTATCGGTCTGCTTTTTAATGGATAAGCCTGTCTTATAAATTGAAGCCACGAATCCCAGGTATTCCCTGACGTACATTTCCGGGTAAAGAGGATTGTTCTCGGGAAGATAACCTATTTGCCTTTTAACTTCGGGATTGTCGCCTTCAACGGGAAGGCCATTAACACTTATCTTTCCTGTTGAGGCTGGGATAAATCCCGTAATAATCTTCATCAACGTTGACTTACCGGCGCCATTAGGACCAATAAATCCGACTATTTCGCCGGTCCTTACTTCGAAAGAGATATTATCCAGAGCTTTTTGTTGGCCATAAAATTTTGAAACACTCTGTACTATAATGGACATATTCCGGATATTATTTTTTCATTTTTTATGATCCCCATCCACCCATAAATTGTCCTACGTTGGCAAATGATAATTTTGGATTTACGCAGCAGACCGGGATCTTGGAACTGTTTGCAATAATTTGTTGCTCAGAAGCTCCTACTATATAATCGGCAAATGTTATATTCTTGGTTGTCACAATCAGAATCAGGTCGGCATTAATCTTTTGTGCGAAATCGATTGTCTGTTCAGCCGCGTTCCCTTTAGGCATATCGTGGATTTCGTATTCTATATTATTTTGCATCAGGTATTTGATACCGAAATTTAAATTAACTTTTGTCTTTTTTAATATGTTCTTATCGGTGCTGACGGAAACTAACAAATGGACCTTTGACTCAAAATATTTCCCCATAAAGATGGCCATTTTAATCTTCTCCTTGTTCTCTCCCCTGAAATCAACGGGGAATACAATATTATGATATCTCTCCTGATCGGCTGGAGGATCCTGTACCACAATGAATGGAATCTTTGATTTAACGATAACTTTTAATGCCCAACTGCCGGTAAGCTTTTGCATCCCTTTCATGCCATGTGTGCCCATAACCACCAGGCTGGCTTCCTTCTCATTCGCATAATTGGCAATTGCAGAAAATATACTTCCTTTAGAAATATGATAAAGAATACCAACATTGTATTTTTTACCGTTTTCCTCTACCAGTCGTTTTAGGAGTGAGTTTTTTTGGGCAAGCGCTTTAGGATTGATACCTGAATCTACAATATGCAAAAGACAAATGTCATTGCCTACCATACGACTAATCTTAACTGCATGCGCCAATGCATGTTCAGCAACATGAGAAAAATCCCATGGTACAACTATTAGTTTCTTCTTTTCTTCCATAGCTCTGACGGTTTACAATTTTATATCCAAAGTTATTCAGATTTTATCAATATTCAAATAAAGAAATAAATGCGACCCATACTTCCTTAGCGGTTAACATTTTATTATTTTTGCACATTCGATTTTTTTTGATATTAATTGCATAAGATGAAAAGAACTAAGGTAAAAAACCTGTTATCCAACCCGTTGTTGGGATCAGATGTGCTTGTGAAAGGCTGGGTAAGAACCAGGAGGGGAAACAAAAATATTCAGTTTATTGCCCTTAATGACGGTTCGACAATAAATAATATTCAGGTCGTTGTGGAAGCTGCATCTTTTGATGAGAATCTGCTAAAAGAGATTTCAACAGGAGCCTGCATAGGTGTTACAGGTAAGCTCATTGAGTCTCAGGGACAGGGTCAGAATATCGAAATAAGCGCCTCAGCCATTGAGCTTTATGGGAAAAGTGATGCTGAATCCTATCCTCTTCAGAAGAAGGGACATTCAATGGAATTCCTCAGAGAGAATGCTCATCTGCGCTTCAGGACCAATACATTTGGCGCTGTGTTCAGGATCAGGCATGCAATGGCTTTTGCTATTCACAAGTTCTTTAACGATAAAGGATTCATCTATCTGCATACTCCCATTATAACAGGAAGTGATTGTGAAGGGGCCGGGGAGATGTTCCATGTTACAACTATGGATCTGAAAAACATGCCTCATAAAGAGGATGGTTCTGTGGATTACAATAACGATTTCTTCGGAAAAGAGACAAACCTGACTGTTTCCGGCCAGCTCGAAGGGGAACTGGGCGCTCTTTCTTTAGGAGATATCTACACTTTCGGACCTACTTTCAGGGCAGAGAACTCCAACACACCCAGACACCTTGCAGAATTCTGGATGATAGAACCCGAGATGGCATTCTACGACCTTAATGATAATATGGATCTGGCAGAAGAGTTTGTTAAATATCTTATCAGATATGCACTTGATAACTGCGTCGAAGATCTTGAGTTTCTAAATACTATGATTGATAAAGCCCTTCTTGAAAAACTCAGATTTGTTTTGGAGAATGATTTTGTAAGACTAACATATACAGAAGCAGTTTCAATACTCACAGCTTCAGGGAAAAAATGGGAATACAAGGTTGGCTGGGGCCGCGACCTGCAGGCGGAACATGAAAGATATCTGGTTGAAGAACATTTCAAACGGCCCGTGATACTTACTGATTATCCTAAAGAAATAAAGGCGTTTTATATGAAACAGAATGATGATGGCAAAACTGTAAAAGCCATGGATGTTCTGTTTCCCGGTATAGGCGAGATAATAGGCGGATCTCAGAGAGAGGAACAATATGACAAGTTGCTTTCACGTATTAAAGAGTTGAAGTTACAGGAAAAGGATTTCTGGTGGTACCTCGACACAAGGAAATATGGTTCTGCACCACACAGCGGATTTGGTCTGGGGTTTGAAAGATTAATATTATTCGTTACCGGAATGTCAAATATACGCGATGTGATTCCGTTCCCAAGAACACCTAAGAATGCTGAATTTTAATATATTCTTAATCCCGGATAAATAATTTGAGGAGTAAAGGATGTTAAACCAAAGGTTACAGCAGAAATTGCTGCAGAAACTTTCACCACAGCAAATCCAGATGATCAAGCTGTTGGAAGTTCCTACTTTACAGATTGAGCAGCGTATTAAAAAGGAACTTGAGGAAAACCCTGCTCTTGAAGAAGGAGCTGAGGAAGAAGAGATCCCGGCTGAAACAGAGGATGATCAGGTTGACGAAAAGGATAAAGATCAGGATGAATTTACGATAGATGACTATATAGAAGAAGACGATATTCCTGATTACCGCCTTCAGGCAAAAAACTATAGTAAAGATGAAGATAAAAGAACCGAAATACCTTTTTCAGTAGGATTTTCCTTTCAGGAACATCTCGAATCACAGTTCAGCCTGAGGGATCTTACTGAGAATCAGAAAATCCTCGGGGAATATATCCTCGGTAATCTTGATGAAGATGGATATCTGAGAAGAGAGCTTATAAACATAGTGGATGATCTTGCTTTCCTTCAGAATATTGAAACTACCGAAAGTGATCTTGAAGAGGTCCTTAAAATAATTCAGGATCTTGAACCTGCCGGAGTGGGTGCAAGAACCCTAAGGGAATGCCTGCTTCTGCAGATAGATAAACGCGACAATTCGCAGTCTTCAATAAAGCTTGCTCACACAATTCTCGATTTATATTTTGAAGAATTCACAAAAAGACATTACGATAAGATCATTGCTCGTCTTGGCATTACAGAACAAGAACTTAAATCGGCTATTGATGAGGTTTTGAGACTTAATCCCAAGCCGGGAGGAGTTTACAGCGATCCCTTTAATAAAACTTCACAACCGATAATTCCAGACTTTATTCTGGAGCTGTCTGAAGACGGGTTTGATCTTCATCTAAATTCAAAAAACCAACCTGAACTCAGGTTAAGTTCCGCGTATAGCGAGATGCTTCATTCTTACAGCAAAGACAAGAGTCAGAAAAAAGAGATGAAAGATGCTGTTCTTTTTGTTAAGCAAAAAATTGATTCTGCCAAATGGTTTATTGACGCTATAAAACAGCGACAAAATACTCTTTTATTGACAATGAATGCTATTCTCGAATACCAGCAGGAGTACTTCATTGATGGCGATGAGACAAGATTAAAACCAATGATCCTGAAAGATGTTGCAGAGATGACAGGCCTCGATATTTCAACAGTTTCAAGGGTAGCAAACAGTAAATTTGTGCAGACTCATTTTGGGATTTTTCCTCTGAAGTTTTTCTTCTCGGAAGGACTTCAGACAGATAGCGGAGAAGAAGTATCAACACGAGAAATAAAAAGAATTTTGCAGGATTGTATTGAAAATGAACAAAAACGGAGACCTTTGACAGATGAGAGCCTTACCGATATCCTCCAGGAAAAGGGATATCAGATCGCTCGCCGCACTGTCGCAAAATACCGTGAACAACTAAATATTCCTGTAGCAAGACTGAGGAGAGAGATATGATGACCACTGACAAACCGGGGGATTTCCCTGAAACGCTTGCAAAAATAATTGCAATAATTTTTCATCCGTTACTGATGCCTGTCTATGGAATGGCAATCATTTTTTCAGCGCCCACTTTGTTTGGATATCTTTCTTTTAACGTGAAGAAATTA
The DNA here is from genome assembly GCA_025358645.1 of Bacteroidales bacterium. Lineage (GTDB taxonomy): Bacteria > Bacteroidota > Bacteroidia > Bacteroidales > VadinHA17 > LD21. The sequence goes on along the minus strand of JANYIW010000189.1, from coordinate 39,108 downwards.
TTATTTCTTATTATGATGGTTAATAATGTCTTATTACCTCTTTCTGTATTACCTTTTTTTATTCATAATAAGGTTATCAGCTCATGGACCATAAGCGAAAGAAAAGAACGGAATATTCCTTTGATAATTACTACTGTCCTCTACGGAGCCAGTTCATTTATAATTTTCAGGTTCCCCATTCCTGTTTTTTTGAAATCGTTTATTTTTGCTGCATTCATTCTGTCAATTATAGTTACTGTGATTAATTTCTGGTGGAAGATTTCACTTCATTCTGTTGGCGCAGGTGCACTTATCGGCCTTGTTTTAATTCTTTCAGTAAAAATGTTGACGTCGTTAGAATGGTATCTGATCTCAGTCATAATAACAGGAGGATTGGTTCTTTTCTCAAGATTGAAACTTAATCTTCATAACCCTCAGCAGGTCTGGATTGGATTGTTCACAGGACTTTTTGGACTAACAATTTTTATGATGCTCTGTCAGCATTTCTTTTAACGCTTCATTTAAAAGTATACCGCTTTGACTGTTTATTTCATTTTGCCAGATGGCCTTTCCTGTCCTCAGGGAAATTCCCTCTTTTATTTCACCTTGAGAAACAGTATAAAACCACCCCTTTTCTGAAAGGTATTCTGCGAGGTATTCCTGCTCTGTTTGTCCGGGTGTGGGTATAATCAATGCAGTGCAGTTCAGACTCACAAGTTCCATAATTGTAGTATAGCCAGATCTTGTAATGATACTGTCACTCTTTTCAATAATATCTTTCATCCTGAAAGCAGGAAGGTGACTATAAAAGGTAATATTCCCGTTTTGGGCAATGTCCCCGATATTCGCCGGATTCCCTTCAAACATAACAGTCAGAGGCTCTTTATCCTTAAGAAGAGTTATAAGTTTCTGTTTAAGGATTTCCCTTTGAGGTTCTGGTCCGGAAAGGATAACCGTGTTATGTTGAAAGCTTACCTGATTCTCATTTGGGAACTGCACTGAATTTAAAAACCTTGATAAAATTCCGATATACCTGATATTATCAGGGAGTTTTATGCCATGCGACAATCTGCCTGACAGGTTAAGATCCCCGGGTAAATCGGGAATGAAACAAAGAGAATATTTTTTAATGATTAACCTGTGTAAAAGAACACCTATGGGTTCCAGGAACTTCAGAAACTTAGGCAAAGGGATCAGTGGCATGTGAGTTACATATACTGATGTGATATTCATATTCCACAGACCGAACCTATTGTCGCTGATTACAATATCAACAGTATATTTCTCAATAATTTTTTTTAATCCCGAGTGTTCTTTTATTATATGGTACAGCAGTAGGGGTATTTTAAAAATAAGTGAAAGATATTGTGGAAGAAATCGTGAGTACCCCGGTTTGAAACCAGGGAAATTGATATATGATAAACCAGGTACTTCATACCGGAACAATGACAGATGTTCCTCTCCCGAGCCAATAATTACATTATGATTCATCTCCTGAAGCTTTCTTGCAAGAGGGATCATTCGGGTGGCATGACCCAATCCCCACTCCAGGGGACATATAAGTATATTGAGACTTTTTTTCAATCTTAACCGGAGACCTGTGTTTTGATGCCCATAGAATCTACCAATGCAGCTATTCCCTTTAGTTCAGAAAGCGGTACTTTATTTAATATGGCGCCCTCAGGAGTATCCCTTGATATTGTATAGATCATAACTTCAGAGGGTCTTATTCTTTCAATTGCTTTTAACCATGTATCTATTTCAACAGGAGTAGTATTGTCGATTACTTTCCCGTTATGTGTCCCACGCAGAAAGAGTGTCTGGATTATAACTTTTCCATTGAATCCGGCAAGGTTATTAATAAGCTCCTCAACATTAATATTAACTCTTGGCTGATTATGAATTTTAATTGTGGAATCAATTGCCGAGTCGAGTTTAAGGATGTTCTGATCGATTTTTAACAAGGCGGCCTTTATCCCGGGTTTTGCAATTGTCGTTGCGTTTGATAAAACAGCGATTCTGGCTTTTGGGAAATACTTGTCCCGCAATATAATACTGTCATCAATTATCCCTGGGAATGCCGGATTAAGAGTGGGCTCTCCGTTACCTGCAAAAGTTATTACATCGGGGGCCTGGCTCTTTGCTTTCATTTCTGAGAGTTTCCGTTCAAGAGCATTATAAACTTCCTCACGCCCGGGAAGTTGCCTCACGGCTTTTTCAAGATCACTGGTCCATCCGCACTCGCAGTAGATACAATTGAAATTACAGATTTTTCTTTTGGTGGGTAATAAATTTATTCCAAGGGAGACACCCAGCCGCCTGCTTTTAACCGGTCCGAATATTATCTCATCAAAAAGAAATGTGGCCATTTTTATCTCCTGTTACCGGGTTCAAAATTAACATTAAATCAGTCTGGTCACAAAACTATCATGAAGTAACTTCATATTCTGAAGGTCAACATTCTGAAGAAGCAGAAGTCCGGGTTTTTTACCAGTTTCAATGCTTCCATACTGCTCCTCTTCTCCCAGTGCCTTAGCTCCATTAATTGTAGCCCAGAATACAAGATCTTCAATCGCGATTTCATGGAAATTAAATTGAAGTGTTTTAAGTTCATCAAGAATACTGAGTTTAGTGTTCGAAGCAAGACTGTCGGTTCCTATTACAATTTCACAGCCCTCTTCAATAAGCAGATTCAGTGGAGGGATTTTGTTTTCGATATAAATATTTGAATTTGGGCAGAGGCACCAGAATAAATTCTCCCTTTCTTTAACCATTCTAATGGTCTTCCGGTCAACAAAAGTATTATGAATAAGAATGAGATTTCCCGACTTTGTTATCTCATTCAATACTACATCAGTATGACTTACAGGTATTTCCAGCCTCGCAGGTATCAATCCGGAACGTTTGTAAGATGACATCAGAGACCCGGTCTGGTTTTTGAGGAAAGCTTCTTCTCCTGCTGATTCCATAAAATGAATGGCAGTTACTTTATTATTTAAACTTTCATTTCTGAGAAGCCTGAAAAGAGTCAGCGACATAGAATAAGCCGAGTGCGGAACCAGTGAATACGGAAGATCCATTTCCTTCGCTGTTTTGGCTACTTTGATTATATCATCTATTCGCCTTCCGGCTTTTTCCGGATCAAGTCCAAATACTTCAAGGAGGTTAATGTAACTGATCCTGCTCTCTTTTTTTATATTGAAGGAACCGGAAGTATTACAGACATCAGCGCATAGAACTATACCTTCCTTATACATATAATTATCCGCAGAGGATATCGATGAGTATGCACTTTCTTTATTGTAATCCCTGGTACTTCTGATCTGTTCGATGAAATCCCCGAGACCCTTTCCTTTTGAGGAATAATCTTTTAAATGGGATAGCTCCAGATGACAATGACAATTGACGAAACCAGGAATAATAATGCCGTTGTAAAATTCTGTGGAATGTATTTCTTTCAGATCACCTGATGTATCTTCAATACTTACAATTGTCCCGTCATCTTCAGTGGTTATAACTGCTCTTTTAAGGGGAGGACCTGAGTTGGTTATTATGTATTGGGCAGCAAAACGTTTCATGATGCTACAGCTGAGCTGAAGATAAATGAAAGATTCTCTATTTTAGCATGTTTCTCAAGACCATAAGGATCGTTATCTAAATCATAGAGCCAGCCTCTTATATGACGAATTTTACTCTCAGGAAGGGGGAAGGTAAGAATGTATGTATGAGGACGGCCATCTTTTATGTAATCAATTGTTTTAACATATAGCCTTTTTCCCGTATCTATGCTGTCAGCAGAACTGGAATATATAGTTGGTCGTGGATTAAGTGACTGGTCATCGGGGAAAATAGTAGCAGAAAATGTAAGACTATAGGTGCCGGGTTTGAAAAGGTTTATATCAAACATAGTTGAGTCGTTCCCTGAAAGACCCGGTAATAAATAAAACTCTTTTCCCGGCCATTTGTTAAAAATATGCGCCATCTCCACAATTGATTCCTTTTCGACTCGTGATTCCATCTCACTTAAAATGCCAAGAACCTCATCATATATCTTATTTAGTTTTTTGGGATCATTAATAAAATAGTACTTCATTGTTCTGTCCATGATTTCCTTTGTATAGCCATGTTTTTCAATAACCTTATAATAGACTGATATAGAGTCAAATGAAATAGTCCAGGAATTAATCTTAGGCAGGGTAAGAAGTCCATCCGCAATATGAATATCTGTTAATAATGAAACCAGTTCTTTTTCCGGAATCAGATTTTGTTTATCCAGTTTATTCTTCCTCCCGGAACAAGATCCCATAATTAACGAAATCATCATCATCATGAGTAAAGCAAACCTGATCATAGTATTCCTTTTATTAAGGGTCTTCCTCATTTAGCTTGTGTTTATCAGGATATCCTGTAAATATAATAATTGATTATCAAACGTCTTTATTGAGGTATTTTTTTGTAAGATACCTGACAGGATACCAGGCGGCCCAGTATCCTATTAAAAGAACTGTTCCCGGAACAATTATAAAATCCTTTATCTTCATAACCACCGGGTATGAATCCATGATAAGAGACTGACTCTGAAGTTTTACCAGGCCATAGGTCTGCTGCAGCCAGCAGACAATAAAACCCAGAATAATACCTGATAATGCACCGATTATTGAGATCAGCCAACCTTCAAATATGAAAATTTTTCTGATCAGATTGTTATCAGCCCCAAGACTTTTTAGTATTTCAATATCACGCTCTTTCTCGATTATAAGCATTGTGAGTGAGCCAATGATATTGAATGAAGCGATAATGAGTATAAGTGTAAGAATAAAGAATATAGCAAGCCTTTCGGATCGCATCACCTTATAAAATATTGCCTGCTGTTCATACCTGTTCTGAACTTTAAAGCCCTTCCCGAATATTTTAATAATATCCTTTTGAACAGCATTCGTTTCGGCGTGTTTTTTGAATCTGATCTCAATGGTAGTTACCCCCTTATCGATTTCTGTAAGTTCGCGGGCGAAATCAAGTGGGATATAAACATATTTGGAATCGTATTCTTTTTCGACCTCAAAAATCCCTGATGGAAATATAAATTTATGATTTAATGAATTTTCAGCATTAAAGTTGGTACCTCCGGTCTTTCTTGGAAATATTATTTCCAATGGAGTTATAAAGTTAACCCTGATCCCAAGATATTGGGCAACACCTATGCCGGGTATAGCATACGGACGACCTTTATCGCTTCTCAATGTAAAATCACCTTCCCACATTGAACTGTCTATATTTGAAACCATTGCATAGTTTTCGTCAATACCCTTAATGGTGGCAATAAACTGCCTGGAACCGTACTTTAGCAGAGCATTGTCTTCAATTGTAAGAGAATAACACGACAGTCCCTCAACGTTAGCCAGAAGTTTCAGACGCGCAGTATCGGCAATAAATGTTTTGCCTTCTGCGGCTGTTATTTTAATATCCGGATCAAAAGTGTTAAAGATCGCACTGACCATTGTTTCAAGTCCGTTAAAAACGGAAAGAATAATTATCAGCGCCATTGTACCGACGGCAACTCCGGCAACAGAAACTGTTGAAATAATATTTATTGCATTCCGCGATTTTTTTGCGAACAGGTATCTTTTTGCTATGTAAAATGAGAGCTTCACTATTCTTGTTTTCTGGCGGTTACCAATAATCCGGTTCCGGTGGTATGAGTTAAACGGAGATCAAAAATGTTAAGAATAATCGAAACAGGGAAGAAAATCAAATAATAAAAAGGGAGAAGAAGGAAAAAGAGATAAGATATGTTTAACATCTTAATCGGATATTTCATAGACAATCGCCATGAGATATTCCCGGGCTTACCGTAGGTATAACCTGCCTCAACAGTTTTGAAACCGGCAAGGGTAAGTTTTTCGGTTATATCTTTAATACTATATCCATCTCTAACATGTTCCTCAATGAAAGATTTTTCATGGTCGCTGTGTACATCTGAACCTCCTTTATCCGACGGGGTCGATATAAGCAAAATACCATTGTTTTTAAGTGATTTATAGAAATTCTGAAATACCAGCACATCCTCTTCAATGTGCTCCATAACATCTACAGATAGTATTATGTTATAACAATTGAGGTCGTTCAGTGTTGTGAGATCCACTGTGTGAAAGGAAACCCTGTCCGCCAAACCTGTTTTTCCGAAAAAAATGTTACAATCGTCTATTTGCTCCTTGTTGATATCTATGGCATTGATCTTCCAATGGCGGTTCATCCTGCTCATATTCCATGAGTATTGCCCAAATCCCGAACCGGCATCCAGTACAGTTGTATCTCCGGGAAATTGGCTGGCAATCTTTCTTAATGCTTTTTTAACATGCCAGGTGCGGAGAAGAAGGAGATCAAGAAGAAAATATAGTGTTTTTCTCAGAAACACAGATGCTGCGAAGAACCTGCCCAGCGATCTTTTAATTGGCTCGTACTTCATATATATCAGGATTTTAGCAACTTGTCTATTTTGTCAATATAGTCAAGGCTATCATCAATATGGAAGGCGATACCTGGTACTATCCGGAGTTGAGTCCTGACTTTTTGACCAAGTTCAAATCTGATCTTTGAACTGTACTCCTGTATTGCTTTGAGAACATCATCCTGATTGGTTGCCGGGAATATACTAATATAGACTTTGACAAAAGAGAGATCGGGACTGACTCTTACTCTTGTGATTGAGACTAACTTACCGTGGGCGAATTCGTTCCCCCTTTTAAGAAAGATATCGGCCAGTTCTTTCTGAATTAATCGTGATACTTTTTTCTGTCTTGTCGATTCCATGGCCAGTTTAATTTTAATCCGGCAAAGGTAATAAAAAAATAGCTTAACCTCTCCCTAAGTCCCTCCCCCAAGGGGAAGGGACTTAATCTTTTTGTTAAAATCAATTTACTGACATTCTCCCGATTTTAAGCCCCCCTTGGGGCATAGCCGTCAAGCTAAGGTGTTAAATATAGTAAAATAGTGAGAGAGTTTAGTACAAAACAGAATGGAAAGTATTGAACATATATCCGATACATTTCCTCCCGCTGTGCGGGAGGTGGCCGGACCACTTTTTAAATATGATACAAATCCTTATACCGGCCGGGGTGGTTGATTGTTTATTCAAGTTCAGGATCTTTTCTTTTGAAGGCTTTTCTTATTTCATTTTTTACAAATTCAGGATCCTGGAATACCAATCTGTTTTCAAACCTCAGTATTGAGAATCCAAGGCCTTCAAGATATTGATCCCTTTTTCTATTTTTTTCTATTTTATGATATTCACCATGCGGATTTCCATCAAGCTCAATTACAAGTTTTTCTGAAGCACAAAAAAAGTCAACTATGTAGTTACCTATGCTGTGTTGTCTTCTGAATCAATGAATCAACCACCCCTCCCGATAGCAATCGGGACGGGAAATAAAATGCTGTATATATAAGATAATCAATCTTCCCGACCACCCCTCCTTCAAAAGGAGGGGAAACTTTTTTATGCAGTTTCTCATTCATCCCCAGAACTTAAGTTGACGGCTATGCCCCTTGGGGGGGTTGGGGGTAAAAACCAAGGGAGAAGAAAAAATTACTACATTTGCCCTTTATTTTTATAATGATTTAACATGGACACAGTTGTTAGCGGTATCAGATCGACTGGAAACCTTCATCTTGGAAATTATTTCGGCGCTATAAAGAATTTTCTCAGAATGCAGAAGGAGAATAACTGCTATTTCTTTATTGCAGATTATCATGCGCTTACAACTCATCCTAAACCCGCAGACCTTCACGGGAATATCAAGCAGGTTCTGGCAGAATATCTTGCCTGCGGAATTGACCCTGATGCTGCAACTGTTTTCATTCAGAGTGATGTACCGGAAGTCTCAGAGTTATATCTTTTGCTGAATATGAATGCCTATGTGGGAGAACTGGAAAGGACCGCTTCATTCAAAGAGAAAATAAGAAAACAACCCGATAATATTAATGCGGCATTATTAACCTACCCGGTATTGATGGCAGCCGATATAATAATTCATAAAGCTAATAAAGTACCTGTCGGGAAGGATCAGGAACAACATCTTGAAATGACCCGGAAGTTCGCCAGGAGATTTAATATGATGTATGAGGTAAACTATTTTCCGGAGCCCGATGCCTATAATTTTGGACAGCAGCTTGTTAAAATACCTGGGCTGGATGGTTCAGGGAAAATGGGCAAAAGTGAAGGGAATGGTATTTTTCTTTCTGATACTCCACAGGAGATAAAGAAAAAAGTGATGAGAGCAGTTACCGATACCGGTCCCACAACCCCGGGGCAGGAACTATCAGAACCGGTAAAGAACCTGTTTACTATTATGAACGTAGTTTCAGACCAGGATACTGTTAAATTTTTCGCGGATAAATATGCCTCATGCGAAATTCGTTATGGAGATATGAAAAAACAACTCGCTGAGGATATTATAAAGTTTACAGAACCAATCAGAATCAGGATTAATGATATACTCTCTGATAATAAATATCTTTCAAAGGTTGTTGCTGAGGGTGCGGAAAAGGCGAGAGCGAGTGCATCAAAAACCGTGAGAGAAGTCAGAGAAATAATCGGGTACCGTCCATTTTAACTTAAAAGAAAACTTTTATTTGTTAATTTTGAATGGAACTATTAAAAATCTGAACGTGGGGAAAAGGATCGCAATTATATTAGTGATACTCCTGATTTCAGGCCTTGTTATAATGGGATATTTTCTCCAGCAAGGCAGAAAGAATTTATTTACAGATCCTTTTAAGACAGTTCCTCCGGATGCCTGCATTTTAATAGAGACGGTTGATCTTAAAAGTTTCATGAATTCCCTGACAACAGGCAGGGGATTATTTGGAGAAGCAGGGAAGGTCAGGGAACTTGACGGGTTTAACCGGCAGCTTAAATTTCTTACAGATCTGTTGAATAAGCAGAGTTTTAAAAAGTTATTTAACGAAAGCGCTGCAATAATATCATTTCATACAGACAAGAAGGGGGAAATTTTACCAATGCTTTCTATGCCCGTCCCTGGTGACATAAGGTCGCGGCATATTAAAGAGATGTTAAGCACATCGGGAATTAAGGATGTGACTGAAATCAGGCTAAACGGTAATCCGGTTATTGAGATTCCTTTTCTTAAAGAGAACAACGTTGACACAGTTTATATTTCACTGTTATCAGGTTTAATGGTATGCACAAATTCGAAAGCGCTGGTTGAAAAAGCAGGTATTCAGGCAGGAAGTGGAAGTGATATCAGAAATGCTCCGGGATTCACAAGGGTTTTACTGGCTTCCGGGAAAAATGCCGATAAAATATTTGTAGTTTTTCGTAATCTTCCGGATTTTATCAGACCTCTTTTAATTCCCGGGAGAAAAGAATTGGTAAAGAATGTTGCCAGGCTGGCAGGAACAGCAGGAGGAGATATATATATCAGCGAAGATGGACTTGTTCTGAGCGGATATACAGAAAGTGTAGATTCATCTGAATTACTTTACAAGTATAAAACTCTTCCTTCAAGAGATTTTCATACCTATAAGATTCTACCGTCGTCGACTGTGCTTTTTGAAACCCTTATTCTCCCTTCTTTAAATCTTCATATAGTATCTGATAGTTCAGTATCACAGGAAGCATCAGATCTCGCTGTTAAGATTAAACCATACACAGGACAGGAGATAACAAGGGCGATAATTGATCTCAAGGGACAACCGGTTAGTGATAATACTTTGATTATTTATGAATTAACTAACCGGGTTCAGGCTGAACAGCTTTTCCTTGAAGAGACAGGCGCCAAAAATGAAATTCTTTATTTTGAACCGGATGATCAGGTTAAAATCCCCGTTTATAAGACCTCTTTTAAGGGGTTGATCAGGGTAATGCTAAACGGATTCGCCCCTGATTTTAATGAGACCTACTTTACATTTTATGATAACTTCATGATTGCCGGTAGCTCCTATGTAACTATTTCAAAATTACTTTATGACAATATCCTCAACAAAACTCTTGCAAATAACCTGACATACAGGGATTTCGAAAATACATTGCCCACCCGGGCCGGGTATTTTTTCTTTTGTATTCCATCACATATTACCGATTATCTTTCAGGGTTTCTGAATGAAGATATTATTCATGCACTCAAATCGAATAAAAGTTCACTTAATAAAATTCAGGCTGCCGGATATCAGTTTGCATCGAGTAATGGCATGATTTATAATAGTCTTTCCATCAAATTCAAAGAAGTGGCCAGGGAAGAATCAAACACGGAATGGGAGACTCTGCTCGACACTATCGCCAGTATAAAACCGTTCTTTTTTACTAATCATATTACCGGAGCGAAAGAAATTTTCATTCAGGATATGAAAAACAATACATACCTGATAAATGCAGCCGGTCGTGTTTTATGGAAAGTACCACTAAATGAGAGGATTGTAAGCACAATTTATATGATTGATTATTTCCGTAACGGAAAATATCAATTGCTGTTTTCAGGCAGAAACTATATTCATCTACTCGACAGAAATGGTAACTATGTTGAGAGATATCCGGTAAAACTCAGATCGCCGGCAACAAACGCGATGGTTATGTTCGACTATGACAATAACTTGAATTACAGGTTATTTATTGCCGGTGAAGACAAAATGATATACTCGTACGACAAGACAGGAGGCGTTGTCAAAGGATGGAAACCCTTCAGGACTACCGGAAATGTAAAAGCCGAGATAAATTATTTTAAAGTTTCAGGGAAAGATTATATTGTCGCCGCGGATGAAAATGCTGTTTATTTTCTTGACAGGACTGGAAACAAAAGGATGAATCTGGATCAGCCTGTTACCAAAGCTGTTGGTTCCGCAATGAGATTGAATCCCGGATCAGATCCCTCTGTCGTATTTTCCTCACCTGATGGTACAATACAACTTATTTATTTCGACGGGAGCGTTAAAAAATTAAGCATTAAGAAATTTTCAAGTGAACATTCATTCGATATTTTTGATGTGGATGCTGATGGATTTGTTGAATATATTTTTATTGATAAAGGTATATTGTATCTTTATAACCATAACCTGACAGAGATTTTTACGCGGGAATTTGGCTCTGATAACCTTGGTGGACCGATTAATTTTATCTTTTCAACTGCCGATAGAAAAATCGGTGTAATTGATGTGAAAAAGAATCTGATTTATCTCATAGGTAAGAATGGAAAAACAATGAATGGATTTCCTCTCAGAGGCGCATCCATGTTCTCAATCGGAAAATTATCTGATAAGAGTGGATGGCATCTTATTGTCGGTGGTACAGACAGGTTCCTTTATAATTATAAAATAGATACAGAAATTAAATAAGAAAAATTATGATAAAGCGATCATTACTGTATATTTTGATAATCATGGGACTCGTCATAACCGGCTGTATTAAAGAGACTTACAATATGAGAATGCTCTCAAAGAAAGCCCATATTTCACCTACTTTGGCGATATCTGCTGTTAAAGGCGACATCTCATTTAGTGATGTTGTAAAGCCCAGCGATACTGTTGTATTCGATCAGAACAAATTTGTGACATTTGTCTTCAAAAAAGATTCAGTTATTGATTTGAAACTGACTGATTTTGCAAAAGGTAATCTGGTAATGACTGCAACAATTGATCCGGGTACTTTTGATTTGAATATTTATGATATTCTCAGCCATATCACAGGAGATTTTCTGATCCCGAACCCCTCAATAAAATTCAATTATTCAAACTCATTTACTGATTCTGTTAAAATAAATTTAAAAGCAACGGGGAAGAGGAAAAATAATACTGTTGATCTCAACCTGGCTCCTTTTACTCTGGCCAAACCAAATATCCCTGTCCAACAGGTGATTACTTCCTCTTATATCATAGATAAGACTAATTCTAATTTACCTCTTTTAATATCACTTCCACCTGAAGTGATTAACTATTCCGGCACTGCAACAGTTACTACTTCAGGGGTAAGTTTTCCGGGACCAGGACGACTCATTGGATCGCTCGAAATTGATGTGCCGATGGAATTAAAAATTAATAACCTGCAGTTTACCGATACTCTCGATAATTTTATAAAAGATGATAGTAAGAATTCTGATAATCCATTGAAACCTGAAGATTTTCAATTCCTGAGGGTCATATTTTCTGCAAAAAACGGATTCCCTCTTGGAGCTTCGCTTAAAATGAGTCTCTATGATTCAGCCACTAATACTATTAAAAACACAGTTGATGCAACAGATTTACTGGCCCCGGCAACTGTTGACAGCAATGGCAAAGTCACTGGCGTAACGGAAACCGCAACAGAAATAGAATTTAATAAAGAGTTCTTCAGCTCAGTTAATAAAGCAGATAAGATTATCTTCCGTTTTACTCTCAACAGTACAGGGAATGGGTCCCAGATTGTTAAGATTTATTCTGATTACAGGATTAATTTCAATGCAGCACTGGTTGTAAAACCTGATATTAAACTAAAGTGAACATCTATAAACAAGTAATATGACCGGGAAAACAAAATACATTCTGATATTAATACTGACAGTTATCATTGCCGACGCATCGGCTCAGAACAGCCAGGTATTGTATTTTATGAATCTGCCTCAGAACCATCTGTTAAATCCTGCACTACGACCATCTAACAAAGTCTATATAGGATTACCGGGAATGTCAGGTATTAATCTGAACATAAACAATAATTTTGTTAACTTCAAGGACGTATTCATTAAGGGTCAGCCTAAAGATTCAATAATATCCTTTCTTCATCCCGATTATAATCCAGATAAATTTCTGGCTAAGATAAAAAATAAGAATTCCCTGGAACAGGAAACTACGGTTCAACTTTTAGGAGTTGGATTTTCAGTGGGGAATGACGGGTATGTTTTTCTTGATATAAATGAACGTATTCAGAGTAATATTGTACTGCCGGGGGACCTTTTCAGACTCGCTCTAAAGGGAAATGAAGGTTTTGCCGGGAAGAAAATAGATTTGTCCTCGTTAAGAGGAGATATAAAATATTACCATGAATTTGGAGTGGGCTTCTCAAGAAATTTTACTGATAAACTGAGGATTGGTATAAAAGGAAAACTGTTATTTGGTATTGCTGCTGCCTCTATTGATAACAAATCATTAGGGATAACCATAAATGATGATTATAGTCATACCCTCGATGCCAACCTGACTGTTAATATGAGTGGTCCGGTCAATGTTATTATGAATTCAGAACATAATGTCGAAAGTGTGGTTTTTGATGATAACAAGTATAAGACATCGGCCGGAGCAACTGACTTCTTTTCAGGGAAAAAGAATATAGGTCTTGGTCTGGATATCGGCGCCACGTTCGATTTAACTGACAGGATTATTCTTTCGGCATCGGTTACTGACTTGGGTTTTATCAGGTGGAAAAATGATGTTACCAACCTGAAAGCCTCTAACCAGTTTAAATTTAGCGGCTTAAACATGCTCGATGTTTTTAATGGCACAAAAACCATTGATGAAGTTGGAAAAGATATGCTGGATTCTCTTAAAAACGCATTTAAGGTTTCCAACACAAAAGCGCCCTTTACTACTTATCTTCCATTCGGTATTTCCTTAGGTGGGAGTTATAGTGTTACTAAGAGATTCTCTGTAGGCTTACTGTCATACAGCAGAATAATAGGTAAACAGTTACGTGAAGCCCTTACTTTATCGGCCAATTTAAATCTGGGCAATGCATTATCTACGAGTATAAGCTATACAGCTGAAAATCATCGTTACGATAATCTTGGTGCAGGGTTGGCTTTCAGAGCAGGAATAATTCAGTTCTACCTGCTTAGTGACAGAATTCCTATAATGTGGAATAAAATACAGAATGATAAGAGTAATGTTATGGTTCCGGCAAACTGGAATACTATTAATTTAAGATTAGGAATGAATCTGGTTTTCGGGAACAGGATCAAGAAAAAGAATGACAAGCCAATGATTCTGGTGGAATAAGGCGACCCCCTGTCCCGATGAGGCAGGACTTTCCCCTTAATGGGGATTAATTCATTGGAAATCAGACAAAATATACTGTAATTGTGAGAGTTAGCCCCCTTTAGGGGGATGGGGGTGAGAGTAAGGGATCAATATGGAAAAATTATAACATGAAACCAGATTAATAATTTTAACAATGATATTGATTCGTTATTTATTAATATGCGTAATAGGTTACCTGTTAATCAGGTCTTTCGTTAAATTTGGGCAGGAAGATAAATCTTCAGGTGACAAACACAAAGCGGTTAACAAGGATAAAGTTCCTCAAAAGAAAGTTTCGAAGGAGGTAGGTGAATATATCGATTACGAGGAGATTAAGAAATTGAAAAAATGATTATTTGTTTGCGGATCTGAGCTTTTTAGCAAGAGAATTTGCAAATACAAAATCGTTAAGTATTTCACAGTCTGAATTGAGAATATCGTTTTTATTCCCTTCCCAGCATTTAACCCCGTCGCTTATAAAAATGATTTTTTCTCCGATCTCCATAACGGAATTCATATCGTGAGTATTTACTATTGTTGTCATTGAATACTCTTCTGTGAGTTCTTTGATGAGTGCATCGATCAGTATTGCAGTAATTGGGTCGAGTCCGGAATTGGGTTCATCGCAAAAGAGATACTTTGGATTCAGAGCTATTGCTCTTGCTATTGCAACTCTTTTCTTCATACCACCCGATAATTCAGAGGGGAACAGATTGTTAGCATTGATGATGTTTACTCTGTTGAGACAAAAATTTACTCTTTCAATTTTCTCTTCAGATGTCTGATCAGTAAACATATCAAGAGGAAACATTACATTCTGTTCAACCGTCAATGAATCAAATAATGCACTTCCCTGGAATAACATACCCATCTCGGTCCGGATCATTTTTTTCCCTTTAAAATCGAGCGTATTAAATAATGTGTCCTCATACCAGATCTCACCGCTTTCTATCTCATGAAGACCGACAATCGATTTAAGCAGTACTGTTTTGCCTGACCCGCTTCTTCCTATGATAAGGTTTGTTTTGCCTGTTTCGAATGTTACCGAGATATTCTCCAGGACAGCCTTCCCATTAAACGATTTATTCAGATTTATAACTCTGATCATGACAGCAGAATTTGAGTCAGTATTACATTGAAAAGTAATATTAATACACTGCTGTAAACAACAGCTTTTGTGCTGGCCCTCCCTACTTCAAGTGATCCGCCGGCGACATAATATCCCTGAAAGGATGAAACAGTTGTAATTATGAAGGCAAAGAATACCGTTTTTATCAATGAGTATACAATATAATAGGGTATGAATGCATATTGAATTCCATAAATAAAATTCTCTGAAGTTATCACACCGGCAAAGGTACCGGCAATCCATCCTCCAAAAATCCCGACAATTATGCCAATAAGTGTAAGTATCGGATTAAAGAGGAGTGTAGCAATTATTTTTGGAAGAATAAGGTACGAAGCAGAATTGACCCCCATAATCTCAAGAGCATCTATTTGTTCTGTAACTCTCATTGTTCCAATTTCGGCTGCAATGTTAGAACCTACTTTCCCGGCAAGGATCAGTGCGGCGATCGTTGAAGAAAACTCAAGGATCATGGAATCGCGGCAACCCAGGCCAATAAGGTATTTAGGGTATATGGGATTTTCTGTATTATACGCAGTTTGAAGTGTAATAACTGCTCCCATAAAAAAGCAGATAATAGCAATTATGCCAATTGAATTCAGTCCCAGATTTACAAATTCGCTCATGGTTTGTTTGAAATAAAGAGAAGGTTTTTCCGGTTTTGAAAATACCTTCTTCAGGAGCAGGAAGTAAAGCCCGAACTGTGTAAGGAATTTAATCATTCTTTTATTTTTAGGCGCCTTAAAATTACTAATATTTATGGTATTTCCGTTAATAAGGTTTTTACTACCTATATGCATTATAAATTATATATTTGCATAAATTGTTATAAAAAATATTTCTTATGGATAACAGGTATGTTATTATAATGGCAGGAGGGGTAGGAAGTCGTTTCTGGCCTCTTAGCCGTAGTGAAAGACCAAAGCAATTTCTTGATATTATTGGAAGAGGAGAGACCCTGATACAGCAGACATACAGGAGATTTAAGAAAAGTTGCTCTGAGGAAAACATATTTGTAGTTACAAATGCTGAACATAAAGAAATGGTGATAGAACAACTGGGTATAGATCCATCACGTGTTCTGGGAGAGCCTTTTCGCCGAAATACAGCGCCATGTCTTGCTTATGGAACATTCAGGATTTTAAAGGAAAATCCGAATGCTGTAATTGCAGTCACACCCGCTGATCATCTGATTGTTAAAGAGGAAGAATTCTGTGATGTAATACAAAAATGCTTTGATTTTGCAGAAGGGAATGATGCTCTGATTACTCTCGGAATAAAACCCGACAGGCCGGAGACCGGATATGGTTACATACAGGCCGACCGGAAGAAACCTGTTAAAGGATTTGGAAACCTGCTGAAGGTTAAGACGTTTACGGAAAAACCAGATATTGACCTTGCAAAAGTCTTTATTGAAAGTGGTGATTTTTATTGGAATTCGGGGATCTTTATATGGAATATTAAGTCAATCCTTAAAGCCTTTGAGACGCACATGCCGGATATGTATAATGTATTTGATGAAGGCAGAGATATGTTTGGGACAAAGCAGGAAAAGAGTTTTATAGGAACTACTTATGCTGAATGCAGAAGTATCTCAATTGATTATGGGATAATGGAAAAGGCTGATAATGTATATGTTATGTGTACAGATATAGGCTGGTCGGATCTGGGAACATGGAGCTCACTTCAAGAGCATTCCTCAGTTGATAAAAATGGAAACTCATTAATAAGAGGGGATATATTTTCGTACGAGAGTAAAGGGAATATATTTAATATTTCACCCGGGAAAATAGCTGTTATTCAGGGACTCAAAGACTATATTGTTGTAGACTCAGAAAATGTCCTTCTGATTGTTAAGAAAGATGAAGAACAAAATATAAAAAAATATCTTGAGGATGTAAAGAAATCAACAAAAGAAAAGTTTGTATAAAATAAAAAAAAGAGGCTGTTTTCATTTTAGCCTCTTTTCTTATTTTAACAGTTTGATATTTTAAAGCCTCCGCAGGGGGCTATTCGTCCGCTTAGTATTCCCAAAGATCGTGTTCAAAGTTGAATAGTTCGGTCTTAATACGTTCAGCTTCAAACAGTGAAGCTTTTCCAATCTCGTATTGATTGATTCTCCTATCGTCATATACATTTGATTCACCGGCGATTACGCCCCCGAACCGGCGTTGCATAAACAAATCATCAAATGAAATTCTCTGAGCATCATTATTATTCATGAATACTTCATTTTTCGCGAGGGCATCCCTTACTTCATCATATTTGATCCAGAACAAAGGCTTTTTAAGAATTCTACCGGCCTGGTCATCAAAGGCCATATAATATGGTTCGATAGCAATTATTCTTACATCGAGTTTGGAGAGTTTCTTATCAAAATACCATTCTTCGTAAAGCATAAGTTGCTTCACCTCCTCTGGTTTTGCATCCTGCTTAATTGTAGTATCATGTGATTGCGTAGCATTTACCATTACTGATTCAGTCTTGGTAACAGCTCCCATTTTAACTTCTATATCATTATAGGTGGTACTGACAGCCGTGTTGAGAGGGTCGTAAGCTGTAAGCCTGCCGGCTTTGATCTCATCCAGTAATATGCGGATAAAACTTTTTCTTCCATCGAGAGTCGTCTCTATCGGATAGTATAATGGTTGATTAATCTTTTCGCGCAGATCGATCATGCGGTAGTAAAATTTGGCCCAAATAACATCGGACTCATTTAGATATGGGTATTCAATTTTTTTGGCATCCACAATCGATTTTTTGTAAATATCCCCGAAACTCTGGGCATTTACGATGCCTGAAAGTGAGAGCCCTATAATTCCAAAAAGAATTTTTTTATTCATGATGGTTATATATTTTGATATTAATCAATCTTCAATATTACAGGCAGAAGTTCCTTCGTTCTGCCATCAGGCCCAAGCGCTTTAATATCTTTAATAATTAAGTTTTTACCTCTGGTAAGTCTGCCGATCAGATCTTTTTGTTTGGAAGTCAGGTTACTGTTTGTGCTGGATTCTTCAAAATCGGAACCCTTATCAGAGTAAAGGACTGTAAATCCGGTAACTGTGTATTGAAGATCAAAGTCGAAATCGGGTAATATTGCAAATACACCCTGTTGTGCCGCGGCAGTAGCCCTTGGAACTGTACCTGTGCTTTTATTAGCAAAAATTGCCACCGGATTTGGTATTGATTTTACCCTGAAATCGTAAGGAGCATACTGAACCGGTTTGCCATTAATATCAGCTGTTACAATTACCTGAACATTCTGTCCTACAGCATTTGGTTTGACTGCCCAGGCGCCTTTGAAACTTTCTCCTTTGGAGTTTTTAACTTTTCCCGTTGAGAAAGTTCCGTTCACAACCTTAATTTTTAATTTATCAGGACTGATGCCAGGAACAGAGACGTCAATTGGGTTATTAATACCATAATACATAACATTCATTGCAGTGGCGGAGACAATAACATTTGGTTCACCAACAACATAAGAAGATTCGAAGGAGTAGTTTTTAATTGAACCGTTAGGCGCTTTCAGTGCGATTATCCCACCCCATTTTTTAGGGCCTGTTGCGGAAGCATGTACTTTATAAATCCCCTTCCCGCTTTCATCAAGTTCGAGTGCATTTCCTCCAACTGTAATGACAGGCTTTTGGGTAGTATCTGTTGCAGAAATAAATACCTGGGCCTGGTATTCACTTCCCAGGGTAACGTAGTTTGAATTTGGGATAACGATTGGTGTTAGTTTGTTAAATTTGAACGAAGAGGCATCAATCTGAGTATAGAGATAGTTAAGAACTTCAGTTTCCGCGTTTCTTACATTGAGCTGATATTCTGAAAGGATACAAATAACTGCAACAAGCGGTAATGTCTGGAAGTTCAGGTTCTCCCATCGTTCTGTTTCCCCATCTTTATTTTTCCCGTCATCGGTTTTAAGACTGGTTTTCAGAGCTTCTTCTGCCGTAGGATTCTTACCTTCAAGAGTAGTGATAAGAAACTGGCGATAGTCGATAAGCAGAGCCTTCAGGTCATTGGCTTTTCCATTTTCGTTAGCGCCAATCATAACTTCAGATGGTACATTAGTATCATCAATCCTTTTCACTTCTTCAATAATAACCTCATTTCCTTTTACAGCTGGAGTTTCGGGATCTTTTTCGGCTTTTTTGATTATTTCGATCTTAAGACCCTGAATAAAATTAAATGCTTCATCGGCCCTGTCTTTAACCTGATATGCCGCAGTTTTGTATTTTCCGGCTTTTGCAGGGTTTTCGGAGGCAGCCCTGTCGAATTCTTTATATATTACATCATTCTTGAGGGTGTAATTCGCGATCGTCTGAGTAAGACCCATGTCAACTTTCTTGAATGCCTCAATAGCCTCCTTTGAAACGTTTAGTGCAAGCATAGCGGTAAGCACCAGGTACATCATACCGATCATCTTTTGCCGCGGAGATAGCTTTTCGTGAGCCATTTTGTAATTAGTTTAGTTAGATAAAAAAAGCCACGTTATTTAACATTCATAGCTGCGAGCATATTTCCATAGACATTGTTCAATGAGGAAAGGTTTTCGTTGAGCTTTGTTATCTGTTCGCGGTACTTTTTAGTATCTCCGGCGGATTCTGAAAGATCTTTCATTAAACCTTGAATTCCTATATAGAGTGAATCGGATTCTTTAAGATGATTGTCTGCTCCTTTACGCTGCAGTTCGTAAACAGCATTAAGTGCAGATAGGTTTTTGTTAAGTGATTCAAGTTGTTGTTGATATGATTTTCCACCTATTTCAATAACTGATAATGATTCAGCCATAGTGCGGTATGA
Source organism: Bacteroidales bacterium (assembly GCA_025358645.1). Classification (GTDB taxonomy): domain Bacteria; phylum Bacteroidota; class Bacteroidia; order Bacteroidales; family VadinHA17; genus LD21. Next base: position 19,196 of record JANYIW010000189.1, on the reverse strand, counting down.
AGAGCTGGTTTCATTTATTAATCTTGTTGTTGACTGGTATGAATCTGTCAGTTTCCCGAGTGAATCATTAGCGGTATTAATGGTATTCATATATTTCGAAGAAGCTGCGGAAACATCTCCCATAGTATTCATGTTTGCAGTTGATTCGCTAAGTTTTTTCATTCCGACTCCCAGTTTCTGGAACAATTCAGGAGAGATCTCTGCTTTCTCAAGCATCTCATCAAATTTAGAGAGGGCAACTGATCCGGCGCCACCACCATAACCACCGCTACCACCAGAACCGCCGCCATGGTATTTTCCTCCATGTGATGCAAGCTCGGGTGTCTCATCTTCCGGAATACCAGCAAGCTCAGGATATACCAATGACCAGTCAGTCTCTTCATGTAATGGTTCAAATGCTGAAAAGAAAAAGATTACTGCTTCAGTAAGAAGACCAATAGTAAGCATGGTTCCTGCCATGCGCCAATGTTGTATTTTAAACAATGCGCCAATTATAACTACGGAAGCACCTAAACCATATAGTTTAGCGATGAAATTTTTCCACCCGCTGCTTTGTACTAATTCTGCTAGGCTCATATTACCTGATTATTTTAGGGTTAATTCTAATTAATTTATACCAATATAAGATCTGACATTACGGAAACCGACATAAGATTTTGTGGAGTCCTGATATTCAAAATCTCTTGCGCTTGTCTGAAGAAAATATGCAATGTCTTTCCATGAACCGCCACGGATTACCTTCCTTTTCAAAACAGGAGGATCCTGTGGTTTGGCATTATATTCATAGTTTGGCTGAAGATCATGCTGGAAGATATAAGCTGAAGGATGGTATGCGCAACATGTCCATTCGGAAACGTTTCCGGACATATCGTACAATCCGTATTCGTTTGGTTCATAAGAACCCACTTTTCCTGCATATACGTTTCCGTCGTCAATATAATTGCCACGTAATGGTTTGAAGTTAGCAAGAAAGCATCCTTTGTAGTTTCGGGTATATGGACCGCCCCATGGATACATTGAAAGATCAAGGCCTCCTCTTGCTGCATATTCCCATTCTGTTTCCAGTGGCAGCCTGTATCCATGCACATCAGCTACTCCATTCTTTCTTAGTGCAGTGTTCATGTAGTTTGTCCTCCAGATACTGAATGCAGTTGCCTGTACCCATGACACGCCTACAACCGGGTAATCATCAAAAGAGGGATGCCAGAAATAAAGTGATGCCTGAGGATCGTTGAATGAATATGTAAAATCACGTATCCAACATAGCGTATCGGGATAAATATTTATGATATTATGTTTGATAAAAGAGGAACGGTCTTTTACATCTGTACGGGTACCGTCAATATTTGTTACCTGACCCTGGTATTTACCTGTATTACTTGCGTAATCGTATTTGTAAGATGATTTGGCAGCCTGTTGATAATCAACCCAGAAATATGAATAGTTCAGTTTTCTGACATCAACCTGTTTTTTTCCGTTAAATCTTTCTTCAGGTGGATAATACATCTCTTCGAGGGTAGCCTTTGTGGTTTCTTCTTCGGGGTTTATTTTTTCTTCCCAGTTAATCACATTTGGTTCGATTACGTTTCCATCCTTGTCAGCTAAAAAATATTCCCTGTCAGGTACACTTGCACCGCCCAGTTTTGTTCTGAGGATAGAATCGCGGACATAGTAAACAAACTGACGATATTTGTTATTGGTGATTTCAGTCTGGTCCATCCAGAAAGCATCAACAGTAACAGATTTTGATATACTGTTCATTGCCCATACGGCATCCTGATCGCTTGGTCCCATAATAAAATTCCCGGCAGGAATAAATGCCATTTCAAAGGGTTCCGGCTCAAAGAATTTTTTACGCCCCTGAACGCCAGTCAACTCCCCGTTATTTGAAGAACCACAACCAGATAACAGGAGTATTAATATTAGAGCAGATAGGGTTACCTTTTTCATAATACTATAGAATTTTATATTGCAAGTAAGTTATTTCTTTTCAATAATCATAAAAATCTGATGCTTTTATATTTCATGGGGCTTTTACCAAGGCTTAGGTCGAAGCAATAATTGATCATAAATTCGTGCGACCCGGAACTGCTTTTTCCAATATCAGAAATTGTGAAATCATAAGAATAACCAAGTCTGATTCCATTAAAAAGTTCAACTCCTACAATTCCGATCAAGGCATCTCCGGCTCTGTAAGAAATGCCTCCCCATACTTTTTTATTGTATCTGATCAATGAAGTTACAGCAATCTGAACTACCTTTCCATCACTGAATGCAAAGAAGGATGGGATTAATTCAAGCGATGGGTTTGGCAATTGTAAATTATAACCACTTGTCAGATAGTAATGTCTGCTGAAATATGGCGTGCCTTTACTGAACTTGATTTTTGGCTGATTAATGTGAGTGACTGAGAGAGAAGCATAATACTTGTCTGCCTTGTAGAAGAGGCCAAGTCCTGCATCCAGAGCAACATAACTCTCTTTGTTTTCGGGTATCAAAGGATCGCCGGAAACGGGAGTGTGTGCATCACCTACGGGTATCTCCCACGTGGGATTGATTGTAGTATTCAGCATACCCAGGCTTAAGCCAATACCGAGTTTCCCCATTCCCAGATCCATAAGGTATGAGTAAGATCCGGAAAGATTAATATTTTTATTAAAGCCTATGTTATCGCTTTCAACCAGCAAACCAACGCCGCTCTTTATGCCGAAAAGAGAAACAGGAGAACTTATGTTAAAGAGAGTTGTTGAGGGAGCGCCTTTAAATCCTATCCACTGCTGCCGGTTCATAGCAGTAGCACAGATCATTCCTGAAGTACCTGCCACACCCGGATTAAAAGTAAGAGTGTTGAACATATACTGACTCGACAGAGGATCTTGTTGAGCTAAAACCGGCTGTAGCGACAATAATAAAAAAAGAAATGCAATATTTAGTTTTTTCATCTCTTTGTTTGCAGGTGCAATTCACATTGATTGAACGAGTAAAATAAATAAAAATCTAAGTCGTAAACAAATTTACCGGTATTTATTTAAAATTCGAAATACCTGTTATACGAGCGCACTTGGATATTGTTTGTTGCACCAGGCACATTTATTTCAGGTGCGGTTCAGAGATCTCAGGATTTTAGCCTTTCGACGGCTTGTACCCATCTGTCAGGAACCTCATTACGGTTGGCTTTAAGATAATCTTCATGTGAACAGGCAACGTAGTGGTTCTGGTTTATTTCAGAAGGAAGTTCAATCCACCATCTGTCGGTCAGATTGCTTTTTATGAATATAAGATCATCCTCGAGATCGGTGATTCGTACATGATACTTAATAAATCGCCCTGAATTACTGAGATTTAAGACTGGGGTTTCATACTGTTTTTGAGAAAAACCTTCAAAGAAAAACCAAAGGATCTGTGCAGCGAGACCTGTAGTCTGGTTGCGCATATCAAATTCAGGATTCACATCAAAAAGACCAAATACTTTCAGTTTATCGGATATTCCGGCATACCTTGAAAGCAGACAGATCTCTTCTCCGTAGAAGCCATTTGGGGAAGGACTGATTGTCCCGGGAGCATCGGATTGTCTTACAGCCGAAATGTCAAAAATTGCTACATCAGAGTCTCTGAACAGAGGCTCTGTAAGGTAGATAGCCTGTCTTACATCGCCGATCCTGATTAATTCCGATCTTCGTTTCAGGAATCTGTTTATTATCTGTTGATCATTAAGATATGTCTGGTATCCGATATTGATATAATGGGAGAAAGCGCTTTTATGATTATTAATAATTGCATTTAAGTAATTAAATGAATCGTATTCTTTCTTTTCATTACTGAAATCGATCCGTGGATCGACACAAGTTAATGTATACCCGGTTAATGATTGAGAAATGGCTTTGTCGATCGCGGGAATGATAGCGCTGCTGCCTCCTATAACTACAGGGAACAGGTTCTCACGGATTAATAAAGATAATACATCGGTAAGCCCTGCAATAGTATCGTTGAATGTAACGCCCTGTTTCATATTACCGAGATCAATAATTTTTGATCTTCCCGGAATTTTTGCAAGTCTGTATAATTGCTCTCTGATCATATCAGGCGCTTTTAATGATCCTGCGTTTGGTGAGTTCCTGCCTTCAGGTACTCCAACGATTGCAATTTTGTACTTACTTATATCTTTAACAGGTGTGTTATCGGTATGAATGGCGATATTATGTGGGAAACCTGCCTGGGTGGTCAGTTGCTCAAAATCAGGACCCTCGATACTTACCGGATTAAAATAATCATTCAGATCTACCATGTTTTAACTAATCAGTACTTAAAGTGAGCTAAAGTTTAGAGTGCCTAAAGTTAAAAAATCAAGTGTTATTAACAACTTTCTTTGCTGGATTAACCTTTTTAGGGTTTATTAATTTGATATTTTTTACAAATCGTACACATATCAACAAAAATAATTGTTTGGGTTGATAATTAAGCGATTACGTTCTTTGAAATGTTGGAGTGCTGCTGAAAACTTCGCCATCCTGAGATCCATAATAAATACTGCCATAAAAAATAATCAAAATGTGGCAGGAGCTTTAAGTGTTATCGCTGCTTATAAAAGAAACTGATTCACCCTTTTATTATTAACTTTAGGCACTCTAGGCACTCCAAACTCTAGTCACTGATTAGTTACACCATGTTTTAATTTAAGAACTCTTTTTGGTTTTATCACTGTTTTCGATAATCTTAACGCAATCTTCTTTGGTAAGTTTTTCAGCATCAGTGCCCTTAGGGAGTCTGAAGTTTTGTTTATCTTTAACAAGGTAAGGCCCGTATCTTCCATTCAGGAGCATAATATCTCCAAAGTCTTTAATAACCTTCTTTTTATCAGTCTCATTTTTTTCAAGGATTATCTCAATACCTCTTTCAATTGACACTGTATAAGGATCATCCACGTCTTTCTTTAAAGAGAAGAATTTACTTTTAAATCTTATATAAGGACCGAATTTACCTATTCCTACAATCATTTCTTCTCCATCATATACACCCAGAGAGCGGGGAAGACGGAAAAGGTTTAATGCCTCCGCAAGGGTTATTGTTTCGAGCAGTTGGTTTTTTGACAGACTTGCATATCTTGGTTTTGCTTCATTTCCTGTTTCACCGATCTGGGCTACCGGACCAAAACGTCCCATCCTTACAGTGACAGGCTCTCCTGTTTCAGGATGATTTCCAAGAACTCTTACTCCGGTTTTTCTCTCTTTTTTCTCCAGGGTGTTTGTAACTGTCTTATGAAATGGAGAATAGAATTTTTCAATCATCCCGGTCCATTTCAGATTGCCGAGAGCTATCTCGTCGAATTGTTCCTCAACTTCTGCAGTGAAATGATAATCAACGATTTCAGAGAAATTTTCAATAAGAAAGTCATTCACGATCATTCCAATATCCTGTGGAAAGAGTTTCGATTTTTCTTTTCCTGCCACCTCTGTTTTGGTCGAATTTGTAAACTTACCACCGAGTAGGGTAATAATTTTTAGCTCTCTTTTTTCTCCGGGTCTGTCCTCACGCGAGACATAACCCCGGTTTTGAATTGTAGATATTGTAGGAGCATAAGTTGAGGGTCGGCCAATACCCAATTCCTCAAGTTTTTTCACAAGACTTGCTTCAGTATATCTGGGTGGCGGGGAGGTGTATTTTTGAGTTGCAGTTATATTGTCGTAGGATAGTGGCATGCCTTTGGTTACCGGGGGGATCACATATCTTTCTTCATCGGTGTTTTCCTGGTCGGATGATTCTGTATAGACCCTCAGAAAACCATCGAACTTTATAACTTCGCCGTTAGCCTGAAAGGTAACCGGAGAGTTATTCATATCAATTGAAATAGATGTCTTCTCGATCCTGGCATCTGCCATCTGGGATGCAACTGTTCGTTTCCATATCAGTTCATATAGTCTTTTTTCATTCTGATTGCCGGCTGTGGTTGCGTTTTCGAGATATGCAGGACGAATTGCTTCGTGTGCTTCCTGGGCACCCTTTGATTTGGTTTTAAACTGTCGTGTCTTTGAGTATTCTTCACCAAACTCAGAAGTAATCACCTCACGCGACTTGACAAGCGCCAGATTTGAAAGATTTGTTGAATCGGTTCTCATGTATGTAATCTTCCCGGCTTCATAAAGTTTCTGTGCAACAGCCATTGTCTGAGCAACAGAAAACCCCAGCTTCCTGTAAGCTTCCTGCTGAAGAGTTGATGTGGTAAACGGCGGAGCAGGTGAACGGGTTCCCGGCTTGATAGTTATACTTCCTATTGAATATTTTGAACCATTGCATAACTCCAGGAATTTTAATGCCTCTTTTTCATCAGGAAACCTTTTGGAGGCTTCTGCCCTGAGCGTAGCATTCTCACCTTTACCTGAATCGATAAGGAAAATTGCAGTAACCCTGAAGGCGGATACTGTCTCAAAAGAAATAATCTCCCTTTCCCTTTCAACAATCAGACGGACAGCTACAGATTGAACCCTGCCGGCAGAAAGTGCTGGCTGTACCTTTTTCCAGAGCACAGGTGAAATCTCAAAGCCAACAAGCCGGTCGAGAATACGGCGAGCCTGCTGGGAATTGACAAGGTTCATATCAACCTGCCTTGGAGTTTCAATGGCATTAGTGATAGCCTCTTTGGTTATTTCATGAAAAACAATTCTCTTTGTTGTTAACAGATCGAGTTTCAGAACGCTGACAAGATGCCATGCAATAGCTTCTCCTTCACGGTCCTCGTCAGATGCAATCCAGATATTTTTTGAATCAGCTGCGGCTTTGCGCAACTCGCTGACAACTTTTGCCTTTTCCTTTGGAACCTCATAATCGGGTTCAAAATTATGTTCAATATCTATACCCAGGTTCTTCTTTGACAGGTCTCGGATATGCCCGAAACTAGAAACAACGCGGAAATCTTTTCCCAGAAACTTCTCAATGGTTTTCGCTTTGGCAGGCGACTCTACAATTACAAGATTTTCGATCATGACAGCAGATATTTATTCTTTTTTTCAGACGACAAAGTAAATCAATTAGGTACCAAACTTCAAAATAAACCGTTAAGATTCTTTATTATTTATTATTTTTGAACCAAACATCTTAAGTAAATGAAAGGCGATACCAAGAACAAAAAATACCAGATTTGGTTCTGGGCAATATTTATTTTTCCATTTATTGTTGTTATAACATTATTTATTCTGATTTCCAAAGGGAAACTTGGTCCCATGCCTTCTTTTGGAGAGCTTGAAAATCCGGAATATTATCTGGCAGCCCAGGTTCTTTCAGAAGATGGAGTCCTCCTGGGGAAGATCAGCATTGAGAACCGGACATGGACAGAGTATAAAGACTTATCGCACTATGTGACTGATGCACTTATAGCTACTGAAGACATTCGCTATAACAGACATTCAGGTATTGATATCCGCGGCCTTGGTCGTGCATTTGTACTTACTGTCCTTATGGGTCAGAGCACCGGAGGAGGGAGTACAATAACACAACAACTGGCAAAGCAACTTTATCCGAGAGATACTGCCAGAAATTCTGCTATTATGAAGAAGATCAAGCTGAGTGTTTCAAAGTTCAAAGAATGGCAGACTGCAATTAAACTTGAGAGGAGCTATACAAAAGAAGAGATAATAACAATGTATCTGAATAAGTTTGATTTCAGTTACAATGCAATTGGAATAAGATCTGCAGCAAAAGTATACTTCAATACAACTCCCGATTCTCTTAACCTTCAACAGGCAGCGGTTTTGGTAGGAATGCTGAAAGCATCAACAAGGTATAATCCCATACGGAATTATGATCTTATGCTTCGCAGGAGAAATGTTGTAATCTCACAGATGGCGAAATATGGCTACATAAATCCATCTCTTGCAGATTCTGTAATGAAATTGCCGATAGCTGTTGACTTCAGAATAGAAGATCATAATTCAGGCCTTGCAACTTATCTCAGACAATACTTAACGAATATAATGAGAAAACCTGAACCTGACAAAAATAAATATGTTCAGCAAGCATCTTATGACGATGCATTATGGGAATGGAACAACAATACACTTTACGGCTGGTGCAATAAAAATAAAAAGCCTGACGGCGCGAGTTATGATGTTTACAGAGACGGGCTTAAGATATTTACCACGATTAATTCCAGGATGCAGAAATATGCTGAAGAGGCATTGGCCGAACATCTTTCTAAAGATGTACAACCTGATTTCTATAAACGAGCCAGATGGTTTAAGAATCCTCCATACTCTGATGACCTTACAAAAAAAGAGGTTGAAGATCTGATAATGACTTCACTTAAACAAAGTGACAGGTACTATATAATGAGGGCACGCGGTATTTCTGAGGATACAATAATGCTTGCTTTTAATACCCGGGTTAAGATGAGAGTCTTTTCATGGAAAGGCGACAGGGATACCATAATGACTCCTCTCGATTCTATCAGGTATTATAAATATTTTATCCGTTCAGCATTTATGGTTGAGGATCCTCATAATGGAAATGTAAAGGCTTATGTCGGAGGAATTGATTTCAGGTATTTTAAATACGATGCCGTAACAACCCAGAAGAAACAGGTAGGAAGTACAATAAAGCCCTTTCTTTATACAGTTGCCATGCAAAACGGGTACTCTCCCTGTCAGGAAGTGGAAAACATTCCACGTTCTTTCGATATCCCCGGCGACTCTCTTCCATGGACTCCAAGAAGCACCGGACCAAAGGATTACCATGGCAAAATGGTGACATTGGCCTGGGGGCTGGCTGAATCTGAAAACTATATCTCAGCATGGTTAATGAAACAGTTCAAACCGACAGCTGTCACTGATCTGATGCACAAGATGGGAGTCAGAAGTTTTATTGATCCTGTGCCTTCCATTTTTTTAGGTACATCCGATATTAAACTTGAGGAGATGGTCGGCGCTTATGGTACCTTTGCCAATAAAGGTGTATACACCAGGCCAATGTATGTTACCCGTATAGAAGACAAGAATGGAAATACAATATCGAAATTTACTCCAAAAATTGAAGAGGTATTAAGTGAAGACCAGGCCTTTCTGATGCTTAATCTTTTGCAGGGAGTTATCAGGTTCGGAACAGGGAACAATTTAAGAAAGGAACCTTATAATCTGATGAACCAGATTGGGGGGAAAACAGGAACAACACAGAATCATTCAAACGGATGGTTTATGGGGATAACTCCTAATTTGGTGGGGGGGGTATGGAGTGGTTGGGAAGATCAGGGTATCCATTTTGAAACATTAGGAGAAGGATCAGGGGCAAAAATGGCGCTTCCGATTATGGGTCTCTTTCTGAAAAAGATATATAATGATCCGCAATTAGGAATTATGGAGGCTGATGAATTTGAGCGTCCTGCCAATTTCAATATGGAACTTGACTGTAATAAGGTCAGGAATAGCAATCCACACGGAGATAATTCGAGAAGAGTTAGATATTAAAATGCACAGAGCACAGTGCTCAGAGCTCAGGGGGGAAACTCTGTGCCCTGTGCCCTGTGCTCTGTGCTCTGCGCCCTGTGCTTTTAACTAAAGAGTGATCTTATCAGGTTCTCAATCTTTCCCACATGTATCACTTCTATATCCAGTCCTTTAACCGATATATTTCTGTGATATTTGGAAATATATATTTTACTAAATCCCATTTTTGATGCTTCGCGAATACGCTGTTCAATACGTGAAACGGGTCTTATTTCTCCTGACAAACCTGTTTCTCCTGAAAAACATACCTCCCGGCCTATGGGAATATCAAGATTAGAAGAGAGTACAGAACTTATAATCGCCAGATCTATTGCCGGATCGTTTACTTTTATGCCTCCTGCAATATTCAGAAAAACATCTTTTACGCCCAATTTAAAACCAGCTCTTTTCTCAAGGACCGCAAGAAGCATATTAAGTCTCCTGATATCGAATCCGGTTGAACTTCGCTGAGGTGTCCCGTATACTGCACTGCTGACAAGCGCCTGTGTTTCAATGAGAAATGGTCTCAGCCCATCGACAGTGGCGGCAATTGAAATTCCGCTCAGGGCCTCATCGTGCTGATTGATAAACATTTCAGATGGGTTGTCAACTTCTCTTAATCCTGTTTCAACCATCTCAAAAATACCTAATTCAGCTGTTGAACCGAATCTGTTTTTAACCGAACGGAGAATACGATAAACATAGTTATTGTCACCTTCAAAATAGAGAACCACATCGACGATATGTTCAAGAACTTTCGGACCTGCCAGGGTACCATCCTTTGTAATATGCCCGATCAGGAAAACAGGGATACCGGTTATCTTTGAGTATTTTAGAAGTTGTGCAGCGCATTCTCTTACCTGGGTGACAGATCCAGCTGAGGACTCAAGCATGGAATTGTTTATTGTCTGGATTGAGTCAATTATTATTAGCCCGGGTTTAATATTCTCAGCATGAGCCAGAATGCTTTCAAGGTCGGTCTCACAAAGAATATAACACTGAGGGTTGGAATTCTTCATCCTTCGCGCCCTGAGGCTTATTTGTTCCTCACTTTCCTCCCCCGAAACATAAAGGATATTTTTCCCTTTAAGGGCAAGGGCCAGCTGGAGTGCCAGAGTTGATTTGCCAACACCCGGTTCTCCCCCCAGCAGAATCAATGATCCGCCTACAATCCCGCCTCCCAGTATCCTGTCGAGTTCGGCGATACCTGTCTTTTGGCGACTATGTTCATCTGCCTTAATACTATCCAGAAGTTCAGGTTTTCTTTTTTCCTGTCTTATAACGAACGATACCTCACGTGATGAAGTGGGAGCAATAATTTCTTCATGGTAGGTATTCCATTCCTTACATGAAGGGCATCTTCCGATCCACCTGGCAGATTCGACTCCGCAGTTCTGACATACGAATACTGTTTTACTTTTTGCCATTTTACCCCCCAACCCCCCAAATGGGGGGCTTTATATTAGAAAGTTGCATAGAATGATTCAAAGGATCCACATAAAATAACTGTAACAATATGATAATCAAGATGAATATAAATATCTAAAGCCCCCCATTTGGGGGGTTGGGGGGTTGGACTATAGGTGCGTTAGTGGGTTGAATTATAGGTACAATGGGGGATTTTTCTTTTCTGAAAATTATAAAGAAAGATATTGCTCCGATAATCGCAACAAAAATTAGCTGTGATTCATGAGTAAGCAATGCATACGCTAAACCATCTTCAATTGGTATTCCATTTACAATAAGAAGACCTTGTGAAACGAAATAATGAAATGCACCCATCCCGCTTGGAACCGGAGCTGACATTGCAATTCCTCCTATTACAAGGATAAAAATACTGTTTCCAAAAGTCAGATGTGAAGTGCTCTCAAGGGAGAATACCACAACCCATGTCATTAATGAATAGTTTACCCAGATGAAAACAGTATGGAAGATAAACTCCCATTTTCTTTTAAGATTGGTAATAGATTTCAGTCCGTTTATTATACCACGTGCAAGGTCGAACATCTTTGAAAAAAAACGGATCTTACGTAGCTTTTTTTTGTACCTTATCATCAGAAAAAGTGTGATTGCACTCAGAGAAAAGAGGATTACCCAAAGAACCCATGTATTTCCGGAGAGTGAAAACACTTTCTGTCCTATTGGCACGAGAAGACTCTCTTTAAGAAAAAGACCTATCTGATTACCGCTGGTGAATATCAGGATTATCATTATGAGAAGAAGGGAGAAAAAGTCAATGGTACGCTCAATGACTACGGTTCCGATCAGTTGGTCCACCGGGATTTTTTCCTTTTTCCCCAATGCCACACAGCGCGTTATTTCTCCTATTCTTGGAAGAGCTACATTTGCAAGGTAACCTGTCATCAGGGCGTAAAACGCATTTTTGGTTGAAGGATTGAAACCCAGAGGGTTTACAAGCAGTACCCATCTTCTTGCCCTGCTAATAAATGCAAACAGCCCGAAGAGAACTGACAGCAGGAGCCATGAGTAGTTTGCTTCTTTCAATTCCGCTCCAAGTTTTGTAAAGTTAACAGTTCGGAATGCAAACCACAATAAGAGGATTCCGATAGCTAAGAAAGCCAGAAATTTCAAAGTCTGCAGAATACCTTTTCTCAACTTTAGATAAGTTTATTGGTTTTAGTATCGGGGAAGATAATTACTGGTTTGAATGTTTTAGCTTCCTGAAAATCGAGTAAGCCGAACGACATAATAATAATAACATCGCCAACAATAACCTTTCTGGCGGCAGCGCCATTAAGACAGATATCTCCAGACCCACGGACACCTTTAATTACATAAGTCTCAAGACGTTCACCATTATTCAGATCTAAAACATAGACTTTCTCGTTTTCAATCAGGTTTGCAGCATCTATAAGATCCTCATCAATTGTAATACTCCCTATATAATTGAGGTTAGCCCCGGTAATTGTAACCTTGTGGATTTTTGATTTTATTACTTCTATTAACATTGTTTGATATTCTGTTGATCCTAATCAGAGGGCAAAGGTAATTAACCTTTTGGTTCAGACCAATCCAATTTCAATATTATCTATCAGTCGAATTTTACCTGCTTTAACGGCAATGCAACCAAAATACTTTTTATCCTTTTTCATTTCTTCTTTTGTGCTAACAGGGATCAGTTCCATATCGTCTGCGATCTCAAAGTATTCGACATTAAATCCAGGTACACTGTTGATATTTTTTTCAACGAATGATTTGATTTCCCTGATATCATACTCTTTAATCATTACCGAGGCAGCTGAGATAGTTTTATAGATTATGGGTGAATTGAGTCTTATTTTGGGATCCAAAAGCTGGTTCCTGCTGCTCATAGCCAGTCCGTCATTTTCGCGGACTATCGGATTACCAATTATTCTTACCTTGTTGCCTGTCTGTTTTACAAGAGCTCTGATAACGGCTAGTTGCTGAAAGTCCTTCAAACCAAAAATGGCAATATCGGGATTTACTATTTCGAACAACCTGCTTACAACCTGTGCAACACCGTTAAAATGGCCGGGACGGTGTAGAGCTTCCATAACATTTTCGAGGTTTCCAAAATGAAATTCTCTTTTATCTTCTTCAGGATAAATTTCTTTGACGCCGGGAGTAAAAACGAGGTCAGTTTCCCGCAATACCTTCCTGAGTAGTTCAAAGTCGCTATCAGGCGTTCTCGGATAATTCTTCAGGTCATTTTTATCATTGAATTGTGTCGGATTCACAAAAATACTCACAACTACTACAGGACATAGTTGTACAGCGCTTTCAGCAAGAGATAAATGCCCCTCATGAAGAGCTCCCATTGTAGGTACAAATCCTATGGGAGAAAGATGCATTTTTCTTAATTGGTTCTGCAGATCAATTACAGTATTTATTACCTTCATAATTTAAATATTTATTACGAAACTAAAATACATCATTTAAGGCTCTTATATACAAATTTATTGATTTTCTTCGTTTACCCCGGCCCCAAGGGGAGCGAAGAAAATCAATTTACTCCCCTTGGGGCTGGGGTGGATAAATTGATTTTCAAGCATAGGACAATATGATTTAAAGGGTTACCTATGAATATCCCTCTATTATTATGTTATTAATTTTTATTATCTTTGCATTTTAATTAGAAATGGTATATCCAGGCATGTAAATGGAAAGCAGGAAGGTATTATTCATTTCACAAGAGATCACTCCGTATTTAAGTGAGACAAAGTTGTCGAAGATCGGAAGATTTCTACCCCAGGGCATTCAGGAAAGAGGCAAAGAGATCCGGACTTTCATGCCGAGGTATGGTTGTATCAATGAAAGAAGGAATCAGCTTCATGAAGTAATCCGTCTTTCGGGGATGAATCTTATCATCGACGATACCGACCATCCTCTTATAATCAAAGTTGCGTCTATTCAGTCTGCCAGGATGCAGGTCTATTTTATTGATAATGACGATTATTTCCAGCGAAAATATATTGTCAGCGATGCTGCGGGACGCGAATTTGAAGATAATGATGAGCGGGCATTGTTTTTTGCCCGGGGTGTAATTGAAACTGTAAAGAAACTGAGATGGGCGCCGGATATTGTCCACTGCCACGGATGGATGTCCGCTCTTGTTCCGGTTTATCTGAGGAGCATTTACAATGATGATCCTCTTTTTCATAACTACAAAATAATCTATTCCATTTACAATAATGATTTTAAAACTCCGTTTAGATCAACATTCGCGGATAAGCTACGGTTCGATGGAATAGATGCAGAAAACCTTAAAATGGTTAAAAACCCGGATTTTGTTAATGTATCTAAGCTGGCTATTAAATATTCTGACGGAATCATTATCGGAAGTGAAGATATAAACGAGGAATTGAAAAAATACCTGAAAACAGTTAACAAACCGATTCTTGAATTTAAGGATGAAACCGAATATATTGATGCCTACAATGATTTTTATGACAAGATATTATAATAGATCCCGACATACCAACAGAATTGTTTCTGTCTCTCCGCCTCTCTTTAGAATATTTCGTCTTACAGTTTTTGCCCTGATAGTTACTGTTGTGAGTTCATGCGAAAAACAGGTTTTAAAAACCGGAGCAGATATCCTTCCGAAGAGCGATTTTGTCTCATTACATTCCATTGATACATTAAGCGTTTTCTCTTATACAATGTCTGATGATTCAGTCCGTACGAACAATCCCTCAATTTCTTATCTTGGAAAGAACTATGATCCATATTTTGGTACCACAAGCGCAGGATTTGTTTCGCAATTAAGACTCAGCAACAAATGGGATGGTCTTCCATTTACAGTGGATTCGATGAAATTGTTTCTGCATCTGTTAACAACAAAAGGCGGCGGATCGAATATAATACATTCTATCAGCTTATATGAAATAGCCAATCAGATTTACATTGATTCAGCCTACTATTCAAAGACACCTTTAAATCTGACAGGATTTAAAGTTGCCGATATAGATTTACCTGTATTGAGAACCGATACAATAAACAATATTGCACTCAGGTTGCCGGGAAATGGGGTAGAACTTGGGAATTATCTCTTGCGCGACACCACAAAACTTTTTCACAGCAATATCATTCCTGATTTCAGATCGTATTTCAAAGGCTTTTATTTTCAGATGAATTCGAGTTCTGAACCATTGCTTGTTTCTTTAAGTCTGTTACATAGTCTGTCAGCCTATTATAATTTTTTTGTTTTATATGGACATGACTCCGCCGGTTCTTCTAAAGCATATTCTTTCATACTTGATGCAAAGAATACCAACGTATCCTATAACAGATATTTACATGATTATACCACTGCCACTCTAGGAGATAATATGGCACATAGAAACACAACTTACAGAGATACACTTTCGTTCCTGCAGGCTTTTAATGGAGTATTCACAAAAGTATCATTGCCGGGTCTTGAAAAGTTGAAAAATGATGGATCATTAGGGCAAGTAGCAATTAATAAAGCCAAACTTGTAGTTCCCATAAATTTCAATAAAACAAGTACTAAATCATACTTAAATTCTGTACCGCTGAGTCTTCGTTTAAGGTTTAGGATAAAAAGCGGAACCAGATTTGATGTTCCTGACTATTTAATGGCATCGGCCAGCTTTGATCCAACTCACCGTTTCTTTGACGGTACACTGGATTCTGTAGCAAATGTATATAATTTCAATATACCTGCTTTTGTTCAGGCATATCTCAAAGATGCCACCGGAGAGGTAAAACCTGAACTGGAAATTTATCAGAGTTCCGGAACAAAAAATGTTATCCTTAAGGCAAATAAAAACAAAACTCCGGTAAAATTTGAATTTGTCTATACTAAGTTCTAGATTTTGTGAACCAGAATAACTACTTTCGTAATGAAATTCTAAAACTTCTTCATTATGTGCGGAATTATTGGTTATATAGGATCAAAAAATGCCCGTGAAATAATAATTAATGGTCTGAAAAGACTTGAGTATCGCGGATATGATTCTGCCGGCATAGCTCTAATAAACGGCGAAACAAAAATCTTTAAATGCGCTGGCAGAGTAAAAGATCTTGAGGACCTGGTCAACAAGTCCAGCTTTAATGGAACTACTGGAATGGGGCATACAAGATGGGCTACGCACGGAGAACCTAATGAATTGAATGCCCACCCCCAGGTATCCTATAAAGGCAACTTCGTCGTTGTTCATAACGGAATAATTGAGAATTATGCACTTCTTAAGAAACACCTTGAGAGCAGAGGTGTAAAATTTACGAGCCAAACAGATACTGAAGTTCTTGCTAATCTCATTGAACATCTGTACCTCGAGGGTGATCTCACTGCTGAACAGGCAATTACCCTGGCTCTAAACAGGGTTGAAGGTGCATACGGACTAGTAATTATCTGTACTAAAGAACCCGACAGACTGTTTGCTGCCAAAAAGGGAAGCCCGCTTGTTATCGGAGTGGGAGACGGTGAAAATTTTATCGCTTCGGATGCAACACCGATCGTAGAATATACACAGAGGGTAATATATCTGAATGACGATGATATAGCTATCATAAAGAAGGATGAGCTTGTTCTCAAATCAATCAGAACAAAAAAAATACAACCGGAAGTAAAGGAGATAGATCTTAAAATAGGGGAGATTGACAAAGAAGGTTTTGCTCATTTCATGCTAAAGGAAATTTTTGAACAGCCAAGGGCAATTCATGATACTTTCAGGGGCAGGGTATTACCTGATAATTCAGGCATAATGCTTGGAGGACTGCATGATGTCATTGAGACAATGGCCCAGTCAGAACGAATTATTATTATCGCCTGCGGTACTTCATGGCATGCAGGATTGGTTGGAGAATATATTTTTGAAGAATACACCCGGATTCCGGTTGAAGTGGAGTATGCATCCGAATTCCGTTACAGGAATCCGATAATAAGAAAGGGGGATATTGTAATTGCAATTAGCCAGAGTGGAGAAACAGCCGATACCCTTGCCGCTATTAAACTTGCAAGAGCAAAAGGGGCAAAAGTCATAGGAATATGTAATGTTGTCGGAAGCAGTATCCCGCGTGAAACTGATGCAGGTGTTTATACACATGCCGGTCCGGAAATCGGTGTCGCATCAACGAAAGCCTTTACTACACAGGTCATGGTTCTGGCAATGATGGCGTTTGAAATAGGTCATCAAAAGGGAACTCTCTCCGATTCCGCCTATAAAGACCTCATAACAGAACTGGCATCAATCCCCGAAAAAATTGAGAATGCACTTAAAGTCAACGACCAGGCTCTTGAACTTGCAAAAATTTTTCAGAATACACACAATGCTCTTTACCTTGGAAGAGGATATCTGTTTCCTGTTGCATTGGAAGGAGCTCTAAAACTGAAGGAGATTTCGTATATACACGCTGAAGGCTATCCTGCTGCGGAAATGAAGCATGGTCCGATTGCACTTATAGATGAGAAGATGCCTGTTGTTGTTGTCGCAACAAAAGATGACACTTATGAAAAGGTGGTAAGTAACATTCAGGAAATTAAAGCGAGAAAGGGAATTGTAATTGCGATTGTAACCGAAGGCGATGAAATAATCAGTAAAATGGCTGACTATGTTCTTGAAGTTCCTGAAACACTTCCCGTCTTTTCCGGCTTACTCGCGGTTATCCCGCTTCAATTACTTTCATATCATATTGCTGTATTACGAGGGTGTAATGTTGATCAGCCAAGGAACCTGGCTAAATCAGTAACAGTCGAATAGAAATACGTGAATATTATTTCCACATATTTACCCCCTTCCCATCGGAATTTGTCCAATCAGGAAGTTGAATCCCTGACGAAAAATGGTTGCAGTTGCAATGACTGGAGCAGAGTCGGAGTTAAAGAGGGTTTTGATCCTTCCTGTTGCAGAAATGTTATGTTTTCAGGGGATATCACCCTTGGCGTATTCAATAAACCATTTATCGATGAATCAGGAGTCAGCATACCGAGCGGTATCCTCAACGCCCGACTGCATAACTGTACCATCGGATCAAATGTTATAATCCATAATATTGGCGATTATATTGCAAATTATAATATAGAAGATAGCGTAATTATAAAGAATTGTGGGAAAATTTGTACAGAAGGTGTTTCAACTTTCGGGAACGGCACTACAGTAAATGTCCTGAATGAAACCGGGGGTAGGGCAGTAAAAATCTGGGACAGGCTTTCTGCACACGAGGCATACATAATAGCTTTATACCGCCATAGAAGTGAAGCTGTAAGAATAATAGAGAAAATGGTTGATGATTATTCCTCGTCACATTCATCAGAAAGAGGAACCATAGGACGAAACTCCAGAATTTTCAATTCAGGCAATATCCGTAATGTAAAATTTCGCTCTTTCAGCCATATTGAAGGAGCCATAACACTTAATGAAGGATCGGTAAACAGTTCTGAATCAGACCCTGTTTATATAGGTCCGGGTGTCATAATGGAACATTTTATTATCTGTTCAGGATCAAGAGTTACTGAATCCACACTGATTGATAAGTGTTTCATCGGGCAGGGATGCATACTTGCCAAACAATATTCGGCAGAAAACTCCCTGTTCTTTGCCAACTGCGGCGGATATCACGGAGAGGCATGTTCAATATTTGCCGGACCCTACACAGTTACTCACCATAAATCAACTCTGCTCATCGCGGGGATCTTTTCATTTATGAATGCAGGAAGCGGTTCAAACCAGAGTAACCACATGTACAAACTTGGACCTATTCACCAGGGAATAATGGAAAGGGGTTCTAAGACAACAAGTAATTCATATCTTCTGTGGCCGGCACGTATAGGCCCATATACACTTATAATGGGCCGTCATTATAAGAATATGGATACTTCCTCTCTTCCATTTTCATATCTCATAGAAAGTAATGATGAAAGTATACTTGTACCCGGAATTAATCTGAAAAGTGTAGGGACAATCAGAGATGCACAGAAATGGCCCGTCCGCGATATGAGGAAAGATCCATGCAAGATTGACCAGGTTAACTTTAATCTCCTCAGTCCCTATACAATCCGGAAGATGTTCGAGGGAAGGGAGATTTTGCAAAAGCTTAAATCAGCATCACTCCCCGGGACTACTTCAGTTACCTACAATAACATGAAAATCACTTTGTCATCTCTGGAGCGGGGAATAGAACTGTACCAGATCGGAATTAATAAGTTCCTGGGAAACTCATTAATAAAACAGCTTGAAAAATGTGATTTAAGAACAAATGAAGAGCTTCAGCAACGGCTTGCCC
>JANYIW010000173.1 GCA_025358645.1 Bacteroidales bacterium | reverse complement strand
AGCCTCAACGGCATTGGAAAAACTACAGCAGGCCTCTGTTTTTAGTATTGATAACTGGTGTTCAAACTATGAGAACCAGATCAGAGACCTTGGTGGAATCGGGTTTTTTCTTGGAGGTATGGGCCCTGACGGTCATATAGCTTTCAATACCCGTGGAAGCGATCATAATTCCACTACCCGTTTAACAGCAACAAATTTTGAGACACAGGCTGCAGCAGCTGGCGACCTGGGTGGTATTGAAGTTTCAAGAAACAGGCTCGTGATTACCATAGGGCTTGGAACAATAAAATATAATCCGGAAGGTGTAGCAATAATATTTGCAGCCGGAGAGGCAAAAGCGCCTGTTGTACGCAATGCTCTTGAGAACAAACCTGATAATCTTTACCCTGCCACAGTTCTTCAAAGACAAAAAAACGCGCGATTTTATCTTACTGAAAGCGCCGCTGTTCAACTTAATGACAGCATTGAAAAATACTATAAAGAAGGAAGCTGGAGCTTTGAGAAGACAGAAAAGGCAGTATTTGATCTCTGTCAGCGAATAGACAAGTATGCAAATAAACTTGATATAAATGATTTAAAAAATGATAAATACTGTTCTCTTATTCCTGAACTGAGTATTAACAGGGTGAGAGAAGTAATAGAATCTACCAGGAAAAAAATTGAGTTTGGTGTCAAAAAAGATAACGACCAGACATTTCTTCATACAGGGCCTCACCATGACGATATAATGCTTGGTATTTTTCCCTGTATAATCCCCCAGCTACGTGTTCATTCAAATAAATTTCACTTTTCAATATTTACATCAGGATTTACTGCAGTAACTAACCCTATGCTGCAAAACCTTTTACAGGAGACATTGAATCTGATAAATCAGGGTAAAATTGAAATGCTTGAATATCCAGATTTCTTTGATCAGGGATTCAGATATAAATTTGATAAAGATGTTAGCCATTTTCTCGACAAAATTGCTGCCCGGGATGAGAAGGGCAAACTACGGGGGATTTGCCATCGTATTACCAGAGCCATGGTTGAGATCTATGATATCAAGTCAATAACAGGACTGACTGACCAGTTGGAAAAGAATACTGAATTGTTAAAATCAAGCTATAGCGGAGAGAAAAATCCTCCTGATATTCAGAAACTGAAAGGTATGCTCCGTGAGTTTGAAGAAGAATTGGTTTGGGCACATTATGGAGTGAAAGTTCAGAATATTGAACATTTACGTCTTGGCTTTTATACAGGCGATATCTTCACACCTCAACCGCAGGCTAAACGTGATGTTGAGCCTATCCTGAAAATGCTGAGACGAGTACAACCTACAGTGATCAGTCTTGCATTTGACCCTGAAGGATCGGGCCCTGATACCCATTATAAAGTTCTTCAGGCTTTGGCTGAGGCTTTACGTCAGTGGAAAAAAGAAAAGGAACTCACTTCACTAAGGATCATTGGCTACAGGAATGTATGGTACAAATTTCATCCTTCGGAAGCTAATGTATTTACTCCTGTTTCATTAAATTCAATGGCTGTGCTGAACTGGTCATTTAAAAACTGTTATATAAGCCAGGTATCCGCTTCTTTTCCCAGCTACGAACTGGACGGGCCTTTCAGCGATCTTTCTCAGCAGATCTGGGTTGAGCAGTTTAAACGTGTTCAGCTAATACTCGGGAAAGAGTTTTTCTATGAAAATGAAAGCCCGAAGATACGTGCCACTCATGGAATGATATACTATAAAGAGATGAACTTGGATGAGTTTCTGGTGCATGCCCGCGAGCTGGAAAAAAGTATGGAAGGTGATGTTCTTCATTCCTGATTATTCATCATCTTTTGAACCCTGGGCGCAATGGCTTACCGGTCAGCAGGGCATGGCGCCAGATCCATATTATGATCCCCTCGAATTTGTTATTGCTGAATGCCGTCAACGAGGACTCGACATTCATGCATGGATAAATCCATACAGAGCTATTACAGATACCGCTAATATTACTTCAACAAATCATATTACAAAAATCCATCCCGAATGGTTTCTTACTTACGGCAAGACAGTCTACTTTGATCCCGGACTTCCTCAAACCCGGTATTTCACCCTTTGGAGTCTGGCGTAACAGTGATAAAGACACCTGTGGTTCAGAGACAAAGGCCGGAGCAACAAACTATGATGATCTGTTTGCTGATATTTTGCTCTGGCAGAAGAACAGCTGGATTGACTATATTACACCACAGATTTACTGGCATATAGGGTTTAAGGTTGCTGACTATGCAGTTCTTTCCGATTGGTGGAGCCATAATACAAACGGGTGCCGTCTTTATGTAGGACAGGCGCCATATAGAATAGGTCGTAAAGTACGTATCAAACAGTGGAGAACATCGAGAGAAATTATCCGGCAGGTAAAGTTGAACCGTACTTTTCCTACCATCAGTGGCAGCATGTTTTTCAGCGCAAAAGTTCTCCGCAACAATCCTTTACGTCTTAAAGAAAAGATCACAAGAGATCTGTACCGGTATCCTTCACTTCCCCCCTCAAATAATCTGATAGTACCGGTTGTTCCTCATAGACCCTCAGAAGCGCAAATCTATGTAAGTGACGGATCAATTCATCTCTCATGGAAGAAAGAAAATAATACCAAAGAGTATATTCTTTATAAGTTTAAGAAGGGGAAGCCTGCTGATCTGAATAATCCGAAAAATATTTTTCTGGTAACTTCTGAAATAAGCGTCTCTTTCCCAACGAGCCGGATAACGGATGTCAGTAAGTATTCATATTCTATAACATCTCAAAGTCAGACAAATACTGAAAGCGATCCAGAGTATTTTAAGCCTTAAGATGTATTACAACTTTTAATTCTATGCGGTTTTTGAGAACATTAATATCAATATTCTTTTTTTCCGGAAGATTTCTTAAAATCAAGTGATATTCTCTCGGATTCAATTGTTGTCGGAATGGATTTAGAACTGATTATTAAAGAATATGAGGGAATTACCATTTCTGGTGGGCCAGGTTACTTTAAACGAAAGGTTGGATAACCGGATAGCTGAAAAAAGAAGATATTTAATGAGGTATAAAATTATTTCTTAGATTTTATTAAAAAATATAATAGTTGTAATACATCATACCAAAAATTATTTGTAATTTGCGTAAGCTATTTTATTTTAATGATGATTAAAAACCTTAATACCTAACCCAAAAATCAATG
>JANYIW010000161.1 GCA_025358645.1 Bacteroidales bacterium | reverse complement strand
ATTCAAGCGCCCGGCTGTTGTCTCTTCGGTCATCGGCTACCATGGTGACAGACTGAATTATCTCAGGTTTGGCAAACTCAAACTGAATCCATGACTTCCCGTTTGTCAGGTCTGCCGGTAAAAATGTGGTTTTTGCAAGGTCGCCGTCGCTGAGTGAAGTAAGATCAAATTTTCCACCACTGGAAGTTACCTTAGGCTTCAACTCTGCTATTGGGATATCATTTTCAGGTACGCGATATGCTACCACAGCAGCATCGGCATAATACTCCTTTTTACTTTCTCCATTGCCAATATTTTGAAATGTACCTGTGGTAGTTGGTGGTTTGGGCAGAGAACCGGTAAAGGATTGTCCACCCTCAACACGAATCTCGCTCCAAACAAGTTTCTTCATAGCCTGAACAGGAGTCACCCACGGTCCACCGCTCTCACTCCACCCGGGCGAGCCGGCAATGGCCATTTCAAGGCCCAATGAGTCGGCCAGTTTTGCGGTGAAAAGAAAGGCGTCTTTCCAATCCGGTGTCATATAGACCAGCCGCTTCTCAATGATTTGAGGTGTTTCCAAAGCGGCATCAAAGTTCTGAAAACCGCCAATGCCCACACGGCGCATCCAATTCAAGTCAGCCCTAATCCCTTCCTTCGTGATATTTCCATTCATCCAGTGCCACCATACACGCGGTTTAGCGCTTTCAGGAGGGTTTAGAAATCCGTTTTCAAGGTCAGCTGATGTTTCAGTCGAGGGACCTTTGCAATTTATAACAATCATACCTGCAAATGAAATCAGCAGAATGGGTAGAATTACAAATCGCTTTAGGTTGATTTTAAGGTGTTCATTCATAACATTATTTTTAAAAGGTGTCAAATTCTAATAAATGTCATTGATAGTAAATATAAGTATTTGCAAATTAGTTTAAGGAAAGCATGTAAATAGCTCATCCTTAACTTCCAGATATGGCATATATTCGAAGTCGTTATTCCCATTTACAGTGAAATGCAGTGGTTTACCCTCAACTGTGTTAAGGCTTTTTATGAGCTTATCCGGACTTACTGAAAGCATAATGTTCTCCGTCTTTCCTTTCATGCTTACATACGCCATTAATATCGGCCCATACTCCAATGCATAGCGTTCATGATTAGGATCGCGTTCCTTTCCCTCATATTTGGTCATCCTGAAATTCATTGGTAGCGTAAAAGAAATAGCATCTCCATTATTCCATTGCCTGTCTAAAGTCACATAAGTACCAGGATTACCGGTTACAACCTTCTTGCCATTTACCATAACTGCCATATCATGTGACGACCAAGATGGAACACGAATCCTGATTCTCGATTTAACTGGTTGATCAATATTTACTGTTAATTGCACTTTTTGATCATAAGGGAATTGTGTAACCATTTTTAAAGACATTGTTCCTGCCTGTGTTGTAAACTTAATAGTTGATGGAGCAAATAAATCGACATACACCCCGTCGTTGGCAATAGAGTAAATGAATTCCGGAAGCGCACCTATCATTCTCGTCCCCTGGCCTTCACAGCAAGTACTCATACTGAATGGCTGGTTATTGTTTAAATCTTTATGGTCCGCCAGCACGGCATGGTAGCGAATACCTTTTGTACCTACCTGATTAGCTATTAATACATTGTATATTGATTTTTCTATCTCGGTAACATATTTTTCTTCTTTCGGATTGAGCAAATGGAAACGCTGATTAAAGAAAGCCCAAAAAACACTCCCGCATAACTCACCTGTTGAATGATGTAAATAATAGGATTTGGGAGGATAGAGATCAGTACCCTCGCATATAGCAATTGATCCTCCAACATGTTCCCAATTGTCATGATATAAATCCCAGCCACCCGATGCAGCGTTAAGGTATTTTTTCGCTCCTGTTGCGCGGTACAAATCCAGATAAGGTTCAATTGCAGTAATAAGATAATTGTGAGGACGATCATAGGGATATAACCAAATAGCTTTCTCGTCTCTTTTAGCCATCTGTTCAATCCAATAGTTCTCCTGGAAATATTGCTGGACAACCTGTATATCTTTAGGTTTTCCTACCGGTGTAAAGTACACCCTCGTACTTGGAATTATCCCCTGGGAGCCCTGGCCTGCGCGCCGGAGTAATTCCGGAAGATAAATGCAGTTGTTGAACCAGTCGTAAAAACCGCGTAAGAGAGGGAAAGCCTTACTGTTACCTGCATACCCGGCTTCTATCAGTCCATGGGTAACCCACGACCTTGTATAGGCGCCATATTCGCCGGAAAAAATCTTATTTTTCGGATACGCCATTATATAGCCATCGGGCTCTTTGCAATCGTCTATTACATCAACTATCTGGTCCATCCTTTTTCTTAGTTCGGCATTTTCTATCCAGCGCAAAGTATTACCAGCACCCATCAGGAAGCGACCTGCTTCCTGTCCTGGCAGATCAACAAACCAAAAATTATTCAATCTCTCCTCTAAAGGATGCACAGGCTTTCCTGCCTTCAGATAGAAATTTCTTACCAGTTCATCCAGAGTGAAAGATGACATCAGATAACTGATATTGTTTTCCATAGTTTTCTTGAAAAGACCATCGCTTAGCTGCACTCCTCCAGTTGGAGTTTGCGCTTTATAAACTATCGGATTCCATTTGTCGAAAGGTATAATGTTATCAGGATTGTCGGTAACGACACCTTCTCCTTGCGGGCGTGGTGGACGGGTCAAAACGGTTACTCCAAGGTTTCCTGACTCCGAATCAGAGGCAGGGCACCCTTCAGCAATGTCTTTCCCTTCTGACAGTACCATAATTTTAGACATAGCCAACCGTTGTTGCCTGAGCTGAAGTGCAGTCAAACGTAAATATCGGGCATAGACTTCCTTTCCGTTGAATGTACAGACAGCATCATAAGGATCCTGGAAAATTTCTCTTGTCCGGTTTTCATACATAACAGAAGTTTTAAAGTCAGGATAGTCTGATACCTCAATTTTAAAACGGGCAGGGAAACCTTCAGATTGTACATAACCCCATGGATTTATCTTAGGCAATAGCTTAATGCCGTCAATCTTTTTCTTTTCGCCCAAATCAAGCTGAACCCAGCGGATTTCATCATCCTTTTGTGCTATTTTCGATTCATAAGTACCAGTAAAGAATCTTGCTACACGATCCACTCCCATGCCTGCATAGCAGTGCTCATCATAAGGAACATACTTTATCTGTGCCGCAACAGGCAATAAACCGATCGCCATAATTAAAAGTACAGAAAATGCGTATTTTTTTGAAACATTTAAATAAGTCAGAAAATTAATTAACATAGTATTGTTTTTTTGATTATTGATAAATGTACTCTTATTGTATAATATTAACATAGCCATCCTGTGATATTATGGAAACGGATTAGATTTTCGTTAACTTCTATTTACACCATGATGGGATGCGCAACGAGGGCTATATCCATCTACATAATCATAGTTAATATATTAACAATCTTATGTATATATAAATAATTGGTTTTTAAGATGTGCCTTAAAAATCAATATTATAAAAAAATTATCTAAAAAAATACTCTGATGGTCTTATTCATGCCTGAAAGTTTATAAATTGCAACTCACTCTAATTAAAAAATTTTACATGAATCCATTGGCGGGTATCTTACTGATAGCGTTGGGAAGCATTGGCGCTGCAAGCTTCTATGTCCCATTCAAAAAAGTCAAAACATGGGCATGGGAATCTTACTGGATAAGTCAGGGTGTTGCGGCCTGGCTCATAGCTCCTGTCTTATTTGCATTTATCTTTGTTCCTAAGGGAGAGCTTTGGCCGATTATTCATGAAGCGCCATCTTCCGCCAAACTGATGGCAATGTTTTTTGGAGCTTTATGGGGCTTCGGAGGACTGACATTTGGTTTAAGTATCAGATATCTGGGAGTTGCTTTGGGGCAGAGCATCGCGTTAGGTCTTTGTGCAGCGTTCGGGACTTTAATACCTCCGGTAGTTGCCGGTAACAACCTGTTTTCGTCTACCGCAGGAATACTAACTATAATAGGTGTATCAATAACAGTAGTTGGAATTGCAATTATTGGATATGCCGGCTCACTCAAAAGCAAAGAGATGTCTGATGAGGAAAAAAGAG
>JANYIW010000152.1 GCA_025358645.1 Bacteroidales bacterium | reverse complement strand
TTGCCTCCAATAAATCGGGCTTCAGTTTATCGGTAAGCTCATCTGTTGGTATTATCCATTTTCCACTGAGAAAGTGGAAAAAACTTCTTGAGAATAGCGGAGAAGGAAAAATTGAAATAAGGATCATCTCTGAAAACGAAGGAAAATTTTTTAAATCCTTCCATCCCATCTATCTAACTGTGGCAAAAGAGCCAATTGATCCTTACCTGTGTTACAGGCTGCTCTATCCGGGCTACGAAACATATTCCCAAATAAAAATTATTGAGAGGAATATTGAAAGCTTTAAAGAAAAGTCAATCGTTGAAAACCAGATGATTGAGAACAACTGTGTCAATTGTCACTCATTTAACAAGAATGATCCTCAAAGGTTTTTACTCCATATACGCGGTTCAGTTGGAGGGACATATTTCGTAAATGGTAAAAAGATTATCAAAACAGTGTTGCAAACCAAAGAGATGACTTCAGGTGCTGTTTATCCCGCATGGCATCCTTCAGGAAGGCTAGTAGCTTTTTCATCCAACAATATTGTACAAAGCTTCCATTCAATTGCAGATAAGAATATCGAAGTTATTGATCTTGCATCTTCATTAGTAATTTATGATACTGACAGAAATGTGATAATGCCTGTAACGGACACTGATACTGCGAAATATCTTGAAACATTCCCGGAATGGTCACCGGATGGAAAGTATCTTTATTATTGCAGGGCTAATCAAATCACCGATAACAATGATTTTAAAAGCATAAAGTACATACTTGTCCGTAAGTCATTTGATGAGCAGTCAATGTCGTTCGGAAAAACAGAAATAATTTATAATGCAGCCTCATCAGGAAAGAGTGTATCATTTCCCCGGATTTCCCCTGATGGAAAGTATCTTATTTTCACTCTTCATAATTATGGAAATTTTTCTATCTGGCATAAAGAAGCAGATTTATACCTGCTTGATCTGAGCGATGGAAAATCTGGCAAAATGAGCGTTAACAGCGATGAAAGCGAAAGTTATCACTCCTGGTCGTCGAACGGTAAATGGATAGTTTTCAGCAGTAAGCGGGGTGACGGTTTGACTGCAAGACCATATTTAGCATACTTCGGTTCTCCGGATCTTATCGGGAAACCATTTGTTCTGCCTCAGAAAGATCCGACTCTTTACGGAAGGCTTGTTAAAACCTTTAACAAACCTGAGTTTGTAACCGGGAAGATCAAAGTAGGTCCCCGCGAGTTTGAAAATGCTTCGAAAGGTGATGCCCTTAAAGCTTTATGGTCAGAGAAAAACAAATAAAATTGAAGAACAGGAAACAGAACTAAAAATAATTGTTTCGATGAAAAAAACCGGGAACAGGAATAACAATAATGTTCTGAAACCATCTTTCTCAGGGATAAGACATAACCGCTACATGTTATCAGCTCTCGTATTTATTACTACCGGTCTGTATTTGTATATTTTTGATAGTCATATATTCTTTTTTCAGGAAAATTACACGCTGTTTGTTTTTAGTGAAGAGTATTTTCACCAGTTTATTGTTAAACCCGGAGGATTGGTTGAATACGCGGGTAATTTTCTAGCCCAGGGTTATTTTAACAATGTGTATGGAGCCACCATCTTAGCGCTTCTATTTACCCTGCTGGCAATCATATTCCTGAAGATCAACAAAAAACTATTTGCAGAGGAGACAGTTTCATTGTTTTTTGCAGCTCTGGCATCAGCCCTTTTGTTTATAATGCAAATGAATTTTAACTGGCTGATGTTTAATAATATTGGCTTAATTTTGGTTGCTTTGTTCTTTTTATTTTCAATCTCTTCAGACAGGAGAAACCGCCGTATTATCGTATTGGGCCTGTTTCCACTTTTTTTCTATTTAACGGGAGCCTACTCGTGGATATATCTGGGGATGATTGTTTTCTACAGCCTTTTGAGCAAGGAGTTTATTTTCCCTGGATCTCTTTTTACTACTGCTGCGATTTCAGTTATGGCTTTCAAAACCTTCTTATCGCTCCAACCTTATAGCGGGTTATTGATCTATCCGCTTCCGATAAAAGAGTCATTTACTACGCCGTATTATCTCTACATTCTATATGGTTTTTTCATTTTTTATACAATCCTTATTAAAGGCTTTGCTCTTATCAGGATTAAAGAGGAATATCTTAAAACTCTACAGACCTATGGTATTCTGGCTATCTTTTCACTAATGGTTTTCATACAATCGAGGTTATATGACCGAAAGACCATCGATTTTTTTAAAATTGAAAAGGCGTTTGTCAATCAGGACTGGAATGGTGTTATAAAACTCCAGGAGGCAATACAATCATCAAATCTGGTAGCTCAGTACTATTACAATATAGCGCTCTCAGAAAAAAACATCCTATGCGATCGGTTGTTTTTCAGCAGACAGGATTTTGACACAGAGACGATAATGATACCATGGGATTCAGGGATAAACATCAACAAAATATTCAGAGGTGTCTATTTTTTCTATACCATCGGACTAATCAACGAAGCGCATCGCTGGGCTTTTGAATCGATGGTAGTGCAGGGGTACCGGCCAGAGAACATCAGATTACTCATTAAAACTGAGCTCATTAACGGCCATTATGCTATTGCGGGAAAGTATATTAATATTCTTAAAAACACACTCCATTACCGGTCACTGGCCAAAAAATATGAAACAATGCTTTATCACCCGGAAAGAGTCGAGTCCGACCCTGAGTTCGGGGCAAAACTAAGGCTTCAGCCTAAAACTGATTTCCCGGTAAGAATAAAGAGTCCGCAGGGGAATATTCTTTTATTGCTCCAGTCAAATAATGAGAACAGAGCAGCATTTGAGTATAAGCTTGCATGGTTCATGCTCGAAAAAAATATAAAAGGTCTTACCGAAGAAATACAGAACCTGAAGAAAATGGGCTATACGAGAATTCCCAGACATATTGAAGAAGCTGCTTTGTTTTCATCTGCGAATATGGGTTCAGTACCCGATCTGGGTGGACTTACCATATCTGCTGAATCATCACAGCGATTTTCAGAGTATGAATCATTATTAATGTCTATGCAAATTAATAAATCCAGAAAAAACACAGTAATACCTGCAAAGTTTCTTACAACATACTGGTACTACCTTGATCGCAATTAATAACAACTCAATCCTAAGAAAACTACAATAATGCAGCATTCAGGAAACAAAAACAGGCTCACGCTTATTGATAAAGAGATCGATATTTCAGGTTCAGAGATTATTTTTCAGGAGCAGATAAGAACCGATAACATTAACTCAATCTTTGAATTTCATAACAGTAACTGGTCAATTGAAGAAGGCTGGCTTACAGGAAAAAATCCCGAAGAGTCAGCAGGGATGGCAATAATTAATCAAGATTTCCCGGGAAATATCCTCCTGGAATTCGAAAGCAGGACAGTATTGCCATCAACCCGTGATATCAATTTCATGTGGAATACTGAATGGGATCCCGGGCTTAACAGTTGCAGTATTGGTTACATAGGAAGTATTTGTGGGTGGTGGACAAGAAGAGCAGGGATTGAGAAATCACCTGATTTCAGCCTTAGGGCAACTTCATCCAATTTCGGGTTTAAACCGGGCAGAATTTATTCTGTCAAGGCGGGATCAATAGATGGCAACTGTTTTATATTTATAAACGGAAAACTGCAAATTGAACTCAATGATCCAGATCCGATTAATAATCAAAAATATACTAAAGTGGCCCTGAGTGTATTCAGCAGTCATGTCCAATTCAGAAATATTATAGTCAGACATGTTGCCTGGAAACAACTAAAGATCAATTACAAACCTGAGTTTTAAACTCTAAAAAATAGATATGATGGATGCAATGCAGATTGCTGTTAATGCTCTTCCTTCGGAAGGAGGCACGATTAAACTGGAAGCAGGGAAATTCATAAGGAAAGATCATAACCCTGGAAATATTATAAACGAAAATTAATCATCACCATATGGCTTATAATGGAGTAGTTGAAGATTTCAGGAAAATAAGGGAAAATAAAATCCCACGAAGGGTTCCGGTAGTTGCTGCAAGCGAGGAATTTGATGTAAGATGGTATAAGAAATATACTTATGAAGAATTCTGCCAGGACGGAGACAAAATGTTCGAAGTCACCAGGGCTGCTATCGAATACTTTGATTACGATTGGGCCTGGATGCAGATTGACGATTGTTTTGAATTTGAACCTGTCGGTGTAACTGTCAAAGGTAGTGCGAACATTCTCCGCGCAACATGCGGTTATCTTCCGGTCGACAGGAATACTCTCAGGAACCTGCCGGTAATGGATCCTCATAAAGACGGGAGAATGCCTGAGAAACTTAAAGCTATCAGAAAACTGAAGGAGTATTATAATGATTCGGTCCTTATAACCGGTTCATGTGCTGCGCCTTTTTCAGCTGTAGGACTTACATTCAGTATTGAAGAATCAATGATGCTGATGTATACTGATCCTGACTTTTTATTTGCAGCCATGGATTACTGGAAAGAATTTTATAAGCGATACATCAAAGCCCAGAAGCAGGCTGGAGCTCATGCTATATGGCTTGGCGATTGCAATG
>JANYIW010000117.1 GCA_025358645.1 Bacteroidales bacterium | reverse complement strand
AATCAGGACTGGCAATATGTACTTGACCGAATGCTTACACTTATTCCGGAAGAAACTACAAACGACCAAATAAAAATATACCAAAAGTAATGTTCCCAATTTGGGAATTAATTATTATCTTTGTATTAAGATTAAAAATTAAATGGAGAGAATATTTGCAAAAAGCACATTGAGGCAATACTGGGAAAAACATTCCGATACCGAACAATATTTAAAGACTTGGTATGATACCGCAATGAATTCGGATTGGAAATCACCCAATGACGTCAAAAAGACTTATGCTAATGCAAGTATTCTTGAAGACAGCAGAATTATTTTTAACATCAAAGGCAATTCATATAGACTGGTAACAAAATTCAACTTTGAGAAACAATGGATATTTATCCGATTCATTGGGACTCACACTGAATATGAAAAGATTGATGCAAGTTCAATTTAAAAATTTAGAACAATGAATATAAAACTGATTAAAACAGAAGCAGATTACCAAATTGCCTTGAAAAGACTTGAGGTAGTATTCGACGCTAAAACAGGGTCACCAGAAAGTGATGAAGCTGACATACTTGGACTAATGATTGACGAGTATGAAAAAAAATATTATCCAATTGAATCCCCCGATCCTATTGAAGCGATAAAGATAAGAATGGAAGAAATGCAATTAAAACAAATTGATCTGGCTGAAGCAATAGGTGGCAAAAACAGGGTTTCAGAAGTTCTTAATCGTAAGCGAAAACTGACACTAGAAATGATTCGCAACTTAACAACCAGATTAAATCTTTCACCCGGACTTCTAATCAATGATTACACACTCGAAGGGCGAAAAAAACCTTTTTGCAACATTACGAGATAATTTAGTCACCAAATTCCTGAACTAAAAGTCACAATTATGAAACGTTTAAATCTTGTTATTTTGTTCCTGCTTATTGTTGCAGCAGGCAATGCCCAAAAGATTATGGGTTTTACCGATACCAATGCGGCAAATCAAATATATTGGGAAAAAAAGTTTGATGCACAACTTAGTGCGAAGAACATGGAGACATGGATGCAGTTTCTTACCTCACATCCCCATCATGTAGGTAGTCCGCAAGATAAAATGAATGCTGAATACATGGCGAACTTATTTATGCAATGGGGCTATCAAACCGAGATCGCATCTTACTTTGTCCTGTTCCCCACACCTAAAACCAGATCGCTGGAACTCTTAGGCAGCAAGCCTTTTAAGGCAAAGTTGGAAGAACCAACCTTGAATGCAGATAAAACTTCCGGGCAAAAAACTGAACAACTACCAACATATAATGCGTATTCAGCCGATGGTGATGTGACGGCTGAATTAGTCTTTGTTAATCGTGGTATTCCTTCAGATTATGAAGAACTGGAAAGAATGGGCATAGACGTAAAGGGCAAAATTGTGATCGCCAAATACGGAGGATCCTGGAGAGGGATTAAACCGAAAGTAGCGTATGAGCATGGCGCTATTGGTTGTATTATTTATTCCGACCCCGAAGATGATGGCTATGTACAGGGAGATGTGTATCCCAATGGCGCTTTTCGTCCGAAGGATGGCGTTCAGCGGGGTTCAGTGCTGGATATGCCTGTTTATCCCGGTGATCCTCTTACACCGGGAGTGGCAGCTACTAAAGATGCAAAACGTTTAAACCGGAGTGAAGCGGTTACTTTAATGAAAATTCCTGTTTTACCGATATCCTATGAGGATGCATTACCTTTATTGCAATCATTGGGTGGACAGGTTGTGCCTGCATCGTGGAGGGGTGGATTACCTATCACATATCATGTGGGTCCGGGTAAAGACAAAGTGCATTTGAAATTGCAATTCAACTGGGATATAAAACAATTGTATAATGTGATAGCTAAATTACCCGGCAGTGAATTACCCGATGAATGGATAATTCGAGGTAACCATCACGATGCCTGGGTAAACGGCGCTGCTGATCCTATAAGTGGCATCGTGTCGGAGTTGGAAGAGGCAAGGGTAATTGGCGAAATGGTAAAAAAGGGCTTTAAGTTAAAGCGTACCCTCGTGTATTGTGCCTGGGATGGAGAAGAACCTGGTCTTCTGGGTTCAACAGAGTGGACAGAAGATCACCAGGTTGAGTTAAGAAAAAAAGCTGTTCTTTATTTAAATACTGATGCCAACTCCCGTGGTTTTATTAATATCTCGGGGTCTCATTCGCTAGAGCCATTTTTTAATGAAATAGCCAATGATGTTATTGATCCACAAACCGGGGTGAGCATAAAAGAAAGAAAATATGCTCTTACCATGGTAACCTCCGATAAACCAGAAAGAGTTAAATTGACAGGGAATAAAAATATTAAACTTGGCGCTTTGGGTGCAGGATCAGATTGGTCAGGGTTCCTTCAACTTTTAGGTATTGCATCTATTAATCTGGGTTTTGGTGGAGAAGGGCAAGGCGGAGAATATCATTCTATTTATGATTCCTATGATCATTTTGTGAAATTTACAGATCCCGGATTTCAATATGAAGTTACATTGGCAAAAACAACCGGACGGGCTATGATGAGAATGGCCAATGCTGATGTGTTACCATTTGAAGTCAATAGTTTTTACAAAACAGTTGCTGGCTATGTTACGGAATTAAAAGCATTGCTTGATAATACCAGAACCGAAACAGCGCAGGAAAATAAAATGATCCGGGATAAATTATTTGACTTCGCAACAGATCCAACTAAAAAATTTCAGTCACCAAAAGAGAAGGATGCAGTACCGTATCTTGATTTCAGCAACCTGGAGAATAAAATGGAACAGCTTAAGAACATTACCGAAGAATTTCAGAATCAATATAACAATGCCATCCAGTTACCGGCTGATAAAAGGAATGAGCTAAATGAAATTTTATTCAAGGTAGAAAGAAGCTTGATTAATGAAAAAGGATTACCAGGGAGACCATGGTATAAGCACCAGATCTATGCACCCGGATATTATACGGGTTATGGCGTAAAAACATTGCCGGGCATCCGTGAGGCCATAGAACAAAGAAAATGGAAAGATGCACAGGAAAATATTGAGATCGTTTCAAAAACAATGGAAAACTATACTCAACAGGTGCAGCATGGGATGAATATTATAGACTCAAAGTAGGCTCGTAAAACATTTTTAAGTAAATTATCTATTAAAATGTTTAAAAAATAATGTAAATTTGAATATATAAGAAATTGCTCAATATAAAACTAACTACTTGTCAATCATGAGAACTAAACTATTTATTTTAATTCCGACATTTATCATTTTAGCATTTGTATTTTTAGCCTGTAAAAAACAGGACAAGGAGACTTTCCTTTTCAATCACAGGATAACTTCTGTGGCACATTATTCTAATAATATTTTATCAGGTCAGACTTCCGTTGAATACTCTGGAAATAATGTCTCAAAAATAATTGGAACCGGTTCTTATAATGGAGTTAGTAATAACGAAACTTATATTATTACTTACCCCTCCAACAATAGTATTAATATCGTGATGACAAATATAGTAAATAATCAGACATCTACTGAAACCCAGGATATTACTCTGTCCAATAATAGGGTTTTAGAATCAATTAATGTGAATAGTAATGGAAAAAATAAAATTAGCTATGTTTATAATTCCGATGGGAAAGTAGTTAAAACATCAGAATACGATTACACGACAACTTGGGTACTCTCGTCAGAAACTAACTATACATATAACTCTGGTAAACTCACTGAACAATCAACAAACTCGGTTAATCAAACTCAAAATTACCTGGAAAAGGACATTATAACATATACAGGAGAAGAAATAAAAGAAGTTATTTATTCAAATAATCAATCAGGAGGGGCATTAATTGAATTGAACAAAGATATATATACGTATTCCGGAGTGGCAATCAGTAAAATAACTGGGTATTCTAAAAATACTGGTACACCTACATGGGTTGCATCGGGAGTGGTTACAGACTTTGTTTATGATAGCGATGGTAACCTTATTTCAGAGTCCAGAACGGATCCTTATGCAGGTGGTATTATATATAAAGATACATATACTTATCAGGATGGGAGTGGTAATTTCCTTCAGATTTTAGAAGCTTTGGGTATATTTAATAACTCCTTGTATCCCATACCTCATAAAAAATAACGTACGATGAAGGGAGATTAAACCAGAAGTCTGTAGCGGGTTAAATAGATTTAGGTCAACAGGTAACCAGATAAACAATAGTTTCCTCGTATGGTTCGATGTTGGTCAACTTCGATTTCAACCGTTTTAGAATTAGGTAAAAATCGTTTGCCAACTCCGGATATTGCTGCATTAAATTAGAAGCATTATCAGCCAAATCTGAATAAGTATAATTTTTAAAAAGTATCATA